>JARBTT010000007.1 GCA_029240055.1 Anaerosinus sp. | reverse complement strand
GCGCTCAATAAAGCAATGCGTTTTGTTGCTAAACCGCGTAAGGAACTTGGTTTTAGAACTGTATTCAACATGCTTGGACCGATAATCAATCCAGCGCATTTAGATTATCAACTGGTTGGCATTTATGATGCCAATTTAACGGAAAAGGTTGCGGAAGTATTGAAAAATGTCGGCGTGAAACAAGCAATGGTGATTCATAGTGATGATGGGATGGATGAAATTTCAACGCATACCGAAACGAAGGTTTCAGAGCTTAGAGATGGTGTGGTGAAAACATATAAAATCAATCCAGTCGATTATGGTTTTGCAGCCGGTTCTCTTGATGAATATAAAGGCGGTGAACCCGCAGTGAATGCGGCAATTATTTATGATTTATTTAACGGTGCAAAAGGGGCGAAACGCGATATTGTATTGATGAATGCCGGTGCTGGTTTTTACATCGCTGGTCGGACAACGACAATTGCTGAAGGAATTAAATTGGCTGAAGAAGTCATCGATAAAGGCCTAGCTTTAGAAAAATTAAATGCGCTGGTTGCTGTTAGTAATGCGGGGTGAGTCCGGTGCTTATTAAAATTTGCGGAATTCAATCACTGGAAATCGCCCAAACAGTTGCGAAAAATGGTGCAGATCTCATGGGCTTTATTTTCGCCCCAAGTAGACGTTATATCGCACCAGAAAAAGCGGCGGCGATTAGTCAGCAGATTGGTTGTATAAAAAAAGTTGGCGTATTTGTGAATGAAGCAGTCGATCAGGTCAATGAAATTGCAGGGCAATGCAATTTGGATTATGTGCAATTGCACGGGGATGAAACGCCAGCGTATTGCAAAAAAATCAACTATCCGATCATAAAAGCGTTTCGGTATAATGAAGAATTTGATTGCCATACTGTCAATCAATATGACGTTGACATGGTGCTTATCGATAGCTATCAAGTAGGTAAAGCTGGGGGAACAGGAAAAACCTTTTCGTGGCAGGCAGCTAAGCGAAGTTTTCGTGAGATTAAGCCACCGATATTGGTGGCTGGTGGCTTAACGATAGGTAATGTAAAGGAAGCAGTTCAAGTATTATCGCCAATGGGAATTGATGTTTCTGGTGGCGTTGAAATAAACGGAGAAAAATCAGTAGAACAAATTAAAAATTTTCTAGCATATGCAAGATCGCTAGAACGGGGGAATGAAGAATGTTAGATGCAATTATGGCAAAGAAAAAAATTGAGGTCGAAAATGACAGAGCAAAAATGCCTTTATATGAATTGAAAAAAGATTTGCAAGTTGGCAATTTTGCAATGTCTCGGCAAATGCGTAAAGCACCTTGGAGCTTAATTGCGGAATGCAAACTTCAATCGCCGGCAAAAGGCAGACTTTGTACAAAATACACCGTGCCAGAGCTGGCAAAGATTTACCAAGCTCATGGAGCAACAGCGTTATCCGTACACACGGATCGACATTTTTTAGGGCAACTTGGTGATATCGCTAGAGTGAAAGCAGTGGTCGATTTACCAGTCTTACGAAAGGATTTCATTCTTGATGAATATCAAATTTATCAAGCGAGAAAAGCTGGCGCAGATGCGGTGCTCTTAATCGCACGTATTTTATCACCAGCACAATTAAAGGAATATGTTTATACGACTTGGGGCTTAGGCATGGATTGCTTAATTGAGGTTCATAGTGAAGCTGAAATAAAAGCCGCGCTTGATACACCAGCAGAACTCATTGGGATCAATAACCGTAATCTTCAAAATTTTACGACCGATATTCAAAATACAATTGACTTGATTGAGTTTTGTGATAAAAATCGTACGATTATCAGTGAAAGTGGAATTTATGGAGCCAAAGATGTTGAGAGATTAAAAAAAGTCGGTGTAAGAGGGATCTTAGTTGGTGAAGGCTTGGTAAAAGCAGAAGATATTGGTGTGAAAACGCGCGAGCTTGTGGGATAGTAAGAGTAATTAAATTTAAAAATAAAATTTGGAGGAAATGATTATGCCTGATAAAAATGGACGTTTTGGAGCTTTTGGTGGACAGTATGTTCCGGAAACAGTAATGCCGGTTCTTATGGAGCTGCAAGAAGCTTATGCAAAATATAAAGAAGATCCTGAATTTAAAGCTGAGGTTGATGGATATTTAAAAGAATATGCTGGTCGTCCAACGAAATTATATTATGCAGAACGCTTGACGAAGCATTATGGTAAAGCAAAGATTTATTTAAAACGCGAGGATTTATTGCATACAGGTGCACATAAAATCAACAATGCCTTGGCGCAAGCTGTACTAGCAAAAAAAATGGGTAAAAAACGTATCGTGGCTGAAACAGGGGCTGGTCAGCATGGTGTTGCTTGTGCGACTGTTGCGGCACTGTTTGGTATGGAGTGCTGTGTGTTTATGGGGGAAGAAGACATTCGTCGTCAGTCCCTTAATGTATTTAGAATGCGGTTACTTGGTTCCAAAGTGATTCCGGTTACAAGTGGTACTGGAACGCTCAAGGATGCAACCAGTGAAGCGATTCGTTACTGGGCTTCCAATATTAACGATACGCATTATATCATCGGCTCCGTCGTTGGACCACATCCTTACCCAATGATTGTGCGTGACTTCCAAGCGGTGATTGGTGAAGAAATCAAAGCACAGGTAAAAGCGAATAATGTTAATTTGAAATATGTAGTTGCTTGTGTAGGTGGCGGTAGTAATGCAATGGGTACGTTCTATCCACTTAAGGATGATAAAGCGGTAACAAAGATCGGTGTCGAAGCTGCTGGTCGCAGTGATAAAGAAGGCGATCATGCAAAATCTTTGACATTAGGTCGTCCTGGCGTATTGCATGGTGCCTATAGTTATCTTTTGCAGACGGATGATGGGCAAGTGGTTGAAGCGTATTCCATTTCAGCAGGTCTTGATTATCCAGGTGTTGGACCAGAGCATTCTTATTTTAAAGATAGCGGTATTGTAAAATATGTTGCAGTGGATGATAAAGAGGCGCTTGATGCTTTTCAATTGTTATCGAGAACAGAAGGAATTATTCCAGCGGTAGAAAGCTCGCATGCGTTAGCGTATTTAGAAAAGTTGATGCCTACGACAAAAGACGATGAAGCAGTGGTAGTTTGCTTGTCTGGTCGTGGCGATAAAGATGTGCAGATGGTGGCATCGATATTAGGGGAGGATTTAAAATAATGACACGTTTAAGCGATAAATTAGAATCTATGCGTAAAGCAGGTAAAAAAGCTTTATTTATTTATATCACAGCGGGTGCACCAGACTTTCAAACCACGGTAGAAGCCGTCAAAGCAGCGGAAAAAGCAGGGGCTGACGTTATCGAAATCGGCATGCCATTTTCCGATCCGATCGCTGATGGGCCTGTGATTCAGGAGGCTTCGGTGATTGCTTTGAAAAATGGGGCGACGATGAAAAAAATCTTGGGATTGATTAAAGAGTTACGGAAGTTTACCCAGATTCCACTTGTGGGAATGGGATATATCAATAACATTTTGACGTATGGTGTGGAAAAGTTTATTGATGATTTTAAAGATGCTGGTCTTGATGGCATGATTATTCCAGACTTACCACATGAAGAATCCGCCGATATGCGTGCAGTATGCAAGCAAGCCGACTTTCATCTCATTGAATTTGTAACGCCGAATACGATTCCAGCTAGAATCAAGGAAACTTGTTTGAGTGCAGATGGTTTTATCTATTGCGTATCCGTGAATGGGGTTACAGGTGTTCGGGCAATTGATTATTCCGTGATCAATGACATAGCAAAATTGGTACGTGAGGAAACAAGTGTACCGCTCGCAGTTGGCTTTGGTATCGGTTCCCCCGAGGCAGCGCTTGCAGCAAGTGAAGTCGCCGATGCCGTTATTGTTGGTAGTGCAGTCGTGAAAAAAATATTGGAAAAAGATATCGCAGGGGCTAGTGAATTAATTGCAGCCATTCGCACGGCGTTAGATGAAAGGGTGAAGTAACATGCATTTTTCACCGAGTAAGGAAGAATTTATCGAGCAGGTAACAGCGGCGAATTTTGTCGCTGTGTCCGCTGAGATTTCTACGGATATGGAAACACCGGTTTCGCTTTATTACAAATTGGTAGGAAAAGATATCGGTTTTATCTTTGAAAGCGTTGATACGAATAAAAATTTCGGGCGATTTTCTTTTATTGGCGCAGAGCCGTTCGCGCAGCTTAAAGTTTATAAGAATCATGCAGACATTATAGAAGAAAAAAATCAGACGACGATGCAAGGTGCACCGGTAGATACAGTCAAAGCGTACATGGCACAGTTTCAGATCCCTGATGTTGTCGCAGAACTGCCGCTACTAAATGGCGGAGCGATTGGTTACTTTGCTTATGAATCTATTGGAACCTTTGAGCGAATTCGTGGACTGGAAATTCCAGACGACATGGTATTGGGTGAATTTTTACTTTGCCGCGTACTCGTGGTGATGGATCATTTAAAACATACATCAAAGTTGATTTGCTTGTCACAACTGACAAAAACGGAAAACGTTGCTGTAGTCTATGAGGGTATGATCGATAAATTAAAAGCAGTTTATAAAAAATTGCAACAGGCAGCAGTGCCAATTGCCGTAGTGACTGAGCAGCAGACGGCAAAACATAAACAGAGTTTTGAAGAACGGTTTGGTAAACTTAATAAAGAGTATATGGATAAAGTGGTTGTCGCTAAGAAATACATTGTTGCGGGTGATATTTTTCAAATTGTACCATCACATCAATTCCAATGTAAAATCAATAAACCACCGTTTTATCTTTATCGCCGCTTGCGGCAGATCAATCCATCGCCCTACATGTTTTACATCAATTTTGGGCAGCGTAAGTTGATTGGTTCCTCACCTGAAATGCTAGTGAAGGTGAGCGGAGATATCGTTTATACCTACCCCATCGCTGGTACAAGAAAACGTGGTAAAGATGCAGCGGAAGATAAAATACTGAGTGAAGATTTATTAGCGGATACGAAAGAATGTGCAGAACATGCCATGCTCGTTGATTTAGGTCGCAATGATATCGGTCGGATCAGTAAACCGGGAACAGTGGAAGTAACAAAACTGATGCAGATTGAAAAATTCTCGCATGTTATGCATATGGTATCTGAAGTGAAGGGGACCGTAAAAGCGGATTATAAAGCACTTGATGTACTAAAAGCATGCTTCCCAGCAGGAACGGTAAGTGGTGCGCCAAAAGTGCGGGCGATGGAAATCATCAATGAGCTTGAAACGACCGATCGCAGTACCTATGCAGGTTGTACTGGATATATCGATTTTAACGGCAATATGGATATGTGTATTACCATTCGCACGATTCGGGTCGATGGGGATACCGCCTTTATTCAAGCGGGTGGTGGAATCGTTGCTGATTCTCTGCCAGAAACAGAATATCGTGAAATTTTGCAAAAAGCGCAAGTGCTGTTCCAAGTGATAGAGGAGGTAGAAGACGATGATTTTATTAATTGATAATTATGATTCTTTTACCTATAATGTGTATCAATTGGTTGCCAATATGGGGCGGGAAATCGAAGTCATTCGCAACGATAAGATCACCGTGGCTGAGATCGCTAGTCGTAACTATGAAGCAATTATTATTTCACCAGGGCCGGGGACGCCGAAAGATGCGGGTATCTGCCGTGACGTCGTAACGACTTTGGCGGGAAAGGTACCGATTTTTGGAATCTGTCTGGGGCATCAAGTGATTGGTGAAGTTTTTGGTGGTAAGGTTGTCTTAGCACCCCAGCCAATCCATGGTAAGGTTTCGAAAATCAAGCATAGTGGTACTGGTGTTTATCAAGGGTTGGAGCAGGAGCTAGCAATTGGACGTTATCATTCCTTGATTGTAGAACGTGAATCTTTGCCAACGTGCCTAGAAATAACCTCAGAAACCCACGATGGTATTATCATGGGGATAAAACATAAAGAGTACAAAATTGAAGGGGTACAGTTTCATCCAGAATCTATCCTTACGCCAAACGGAGCGAAAATATTGGAGAACTTTCTAATTACGATTCATTGAAATAAAAAATAAGCTCTTGCATCTTAATTTTGCAAGAGCTTATTTTTGTTAGTTACCAAAAATCAGAGGAGCAGGCATCGCCGTTATTACAGCATGCAAACAATAGAATAATAATGATGATAATAATCCAAGCTCCACCACCGTTAAAACCACCGAAATTACCACAACCCATAAGAATTCTCCTTTCATGGCAATATTGCCAGAGATTTAAATAGAAGGTAAGGTTCGTAAGTATTTATCTAGCTGTACAATGATATTTTATGAATAGATGATAAAAATGGTGACTTTTCATATAATAGTAATAAAAATATGAAGATAAGTTTCGGTTTTTCCGGCAAATATGGTAGAATAGAAACAATGTAAGTTTTTAATAGCAAAGATTCAGTGGTTTTGGCTACTTGAAGATATTGTTTAGTCGATTATTTTTATTTTGGAGGATGTCAATGTCAGTAGAAGAACTTAATACGGAAATTAATAGACGTCGCACTTTTGCGATTATTTCTCATCCGGATGCTGGTAAAACAACATTAACGGAAAAATTATTACTATACGGAGGAGCCATCCATTTAGCTGGTTCCGTCAAATCAAGAAAAACACAACGTCATGCTGTATCTGACTGGATGGAAATTGAAAAGCAACGTGGTATTTCGGTAACATCGAGTGTATTGCAATTTGATTATGATGGGTTTCGCATCAATATCTTAGATACTCCAGGTCACCAAGATTTTAGTGAAGATACATATCGGACATTGATGGCAGTGGATAGTGCTGTTATGATTATCGATGTGGCAAAAGGTGTGGAAGCACAGACAAAAAAACTATTTAAAGTTTGTAAACAGCGCGGTATTCCAATTTTTACATTCATAAATAAATTGGATCGTTTTGGTAAATCACCAATTGATTTAATGGAAGAAATCGAAAAAGTATTAGAGATTAATGCCTATCCAATGAACTGGCCAGTAGGGATTGAAGGTAACTATAAAGGGGTTTATAATCGTCAAAAAGCGCAAGTAGAGCTCTTTGATGAAGATGGATCACATGGTCAAAATGTCCTTTCATCTGTAGTAGGCTCGGTAGAAGATCCGGCCTTTGCTGAGTTGCTAGGTAAAGATATTCACCAAGCCTTAGTTGAGGATATTGAACTTTTAGATATGGCTGGCGATGATTTTGATCTAGAAAAAGTAGCCCATGGTGAATTGACACCAATGTTTTTTGGTAGCGCGATGACAAACTTTGGGGTACAAAACTTTTTAGAAGAGTTTTTGCACCTTGCTCCAGCACCAGCGCCGAGGGTCTCTTCCGTTGGTAAAATTGAAACCAATGATGAAAAATTTTCTGCTTTCGTGTTTAAAATCCAAGCAAATATGAATCCTGCCCATCGAGATCGTTTGGCCTTTATTCGGATTTGCTCAGGTAAGTTTACACGCGGAATGTCTGTCTATCATGACAAAACAGGAAAAATGTTGAAACTTGCGCAGCCACAACAATTTTTAGCGCAAGATCGAACGATTATTGATGAAGCGTATCCAGGGGATATTGTTGGCTTATTTGATCCAGGGGTATTTGGTATTGGTGATACGTTATGCCAGCAAGGTGAAAAAATCTCATTTTCAGATTTTCCTGTATTTCCGCCAGAAAAATTTGCCCGTGTTCAAGCAAAAGATACAATGAAGCGTAAACAATTCGTGAAGGGGATTACGCAACTTACCCAAGAGGGTACGGTGCAATTATTCCAACAAGCGGGTGCTGGTACGGAATCTTATATTGTAGGTACAGTTGGTAGTCTGCAATTTGAGGTGCTTGAATATCGTTTGAAGAATGAATACGGTGTTGATATTTTAATGAAAATGCAACCATATGAAGTAGCCCGTTGGCTCGAAGGTAAAAATGGCGAAGTTGTTACACCCGCTTCACTTCGTGGTGCAGAGCGTGGAATGTTCGTTTACGATATCAAAGAGAGACCAGTATTGTTAGTGACAAATGAATGGGCTTTGGGATGGATTGCAGACAATAATTCTAATATTAATTTATTGCATGTACCACCGGATAAAATAGAAGCATAATATAAATAAAACAGAGGGAAAGCAGGACTAACCTACGAACCCTCTGTTATTTTGTATATTTTTTCACTTACTAAAGTAAGTTTTTTTGACGCTGTCGACAATGCTTTGTATATTGTTAGGTAGTAAATGAATGTTGTAGCCAATAAATAATGGGGAAGTTGCAAAGCGTGGCAGTATTTTTACACGAATAAGACCGTCGATTAAGTAGAAGAATATATTATAGCTTTTGCAGCGGCTGTTAAGGCTGTGTAATAGATAGTGGGTAGCAATTTGAATATAATCGGCAAGCTGATCTAAATTGCTGTTATCGTTCATCACGATATTAAATTCGGAAAAGCCAATCCTAGGGTACGTAGAGACGTTAAATTCTACGTTGTCACACTTATCGAGTACAATGCCTTCAAATTCTTTTGGATTAAGACCAGCATAGCAATCAGCAGTTTTCAGACCAATGATTTGCATATGGGAATGACGAATGGTACCACCCGAAAACGGACCGTGATTTTTGAAAAATAGCACGGATTGATATTCCTTAGAGTCAGTAAATTTAAACCAATTTTTGACGCCAAATCGTATTAATCTGTGTAAATGTTCTTTGCTGTATTGAGAAAGTTCTGAATCGCAATTTTCAGTTTCTATTAATACGGTTTGTAAGGAGTTTTGCAAAACTTGATATTTATTTTCAATTAAGAGTAGTTCGCCTTCTTGGTCGATTATATTTGTAAGATTATCACGGTCACAAAATGGGCAATCGGCAGTGGTATTTATAATGTTTTCTGGTTTGTTTTGACCAATCGTGACGTTAAATCCTAGATAATTCGTTAGCATGGAGTCACCTTCTTGTTAAATTAATACTGGAATACTAGGTCTAGAAATGATATAATTTTTTAGCTTGGTAAATAATACTCTTTTTTAAATCACTATACTATATATTATATAGGTTTATATTAAAAAGAAAAGCGAAAGTTTGCTTTAAGGTAGGTGTTATACAATTAGTAGTCAAGAAGAAAAAACGAATACGAGTGAATCTTTCCTTAAAGGAGCTTTTATCCTCGCAATTGCAGGTATAGTTGTAAAAGTTATCGGTTCTTTAAACTGGATATTTGTATCAAGGGTATTAGGTGGGGAAGGTATTGGTCTTTACCAAATGGCATTCCCAATTTATTTATTGGCACTAAGTGTGTCGAGTGCAGGGGTGCCAGTGGCAATTTCGATTATTACAGCAGAAAAAGTTGCGTTAAAAGATATATTGGGTGCAAAACGTATTTTCCGAATTTCACTTGCCTTGATGGCTGTTACAGGAATGATTTTAAGTTTAGCTACGTATTTTGGAGCAGATTTTTTGATTGAGTATCGTTTTATTCGTGATCCAAGGGCCTATTATTCAGTAGCGGCATTAGCGCCGGCTATTTTTTTCGTTACCATTCTTGCAAGTTCACGTGGTTATTTACAAGGTTGGCAAAGGATGACACCAACAGCGGTATCTCAGATTGTTGAACAAATCTTTCGCGTAATCACCATGATTCTATTTGCAAATTTGTTTTTGCCGCAAGGTCTTGAGTTTGCAGCAGCAGGTGCGAGTTTAGGTGCTTGTGCTGGTGCGGTGGCGGGGGTCATCGTCCTTGTTTTTTATCATTGGCAATTAGAAAAAGATATTGAGCGTGAATATAGTGATCATATTGTAGCAACGAAACCTGAACCAAGTATGAAGATTATTAAGCGTATCTTTGCACTGGCGCTTCCGGTATCTGCGTCTAGCATCATGTTACCCGTTGTTGCAATTTTAGATTTGATGATTGTGCCAGCAAGGCTAGAAGTAGCTGGATATAGTGTGAGTCAGGCAACCGAGTTATTTGGTTATTTAACGGGGATGGCAGTGCCTCTGGTTAATTTAGCGACAGTCCTTACGGCATCGCTTGCAGTAAGTATTGTACCTGCTATTTCAGAAGCAAAGGCACTTGGTGATAAAGTGCGTTCGTTTCAGCAAACTGCAGCGGCAATGCGTATTGCTAATTTAATTAGCTTTCCGGCGTTTATGATTGTGTTTATGTTGGATACGCCGATATCAGCACTTATTTATAATGCGACAGCCGCAGGTCCAGCAGTGCGTGTATTATCAACAAGTATTGTGCTGCTTGGTATTCATCAAGTGACGACTGGTGTTCTCCAAGGATTGGGGCATACATCAGTACCAGTGATTAATATGATTATTGCAGCAGTAGTAAAAGTAGTGCTTAACTGGATACTTACTGCAGAGCCGGAACTTGGTATTCTAGGATCTGCTTGGGCAACCGTTGCCGATTTTGGCATTGGAGCAGTTTTGAATGTGTATTTTTTACATAAATACATAGGGTATAAGTTAGAAGTCAAACAAGTGGTAAAAACGATTGTGGCTACTGGTTTGATGGGTGTAACTCTTCATCTAGCGTATCAATATATCATGGATTATATGCCAATCAATAGCGTAGCTACGTTAGGTTCGATTATCATTGGCTGTATTGTTTATATTGTAGTATTAATGATGCTTGGTGGCATTAGTGAACGAGATGTAGAGCGAGTGCCGATGCTTGGCTCTATTGCGATAAAATTGTTACACCGCGTTGGTGTATTTAAATAAATTCGATAAAGGGATGTGACGAGATCGGGATGAAAAAATTAATTCTTGTCTATAATCCAGTTTCTGGGGATGCATTATTTAAATATAAATTAGATGATATTTTTGCGCAATTTTTAACAAATGATTGTATTATTATACCCTATCGGACACGTAAAGATAACCAGAAATCATTTATTACCTTTTTAAATAGCGTTGATGTTGAAGGAATTATTATCTCTGGTGGTGATGGAACCGTACATGAAATCATTAATTTGATGATTAAGAATGATATTGATTTACCAATTGGCATTATTGCAAGTGGGACATCGAATGATTTTGCATCTTTTTTAGGGATTAATGAGGATATAGACGCTTATATTCGTGCGATTGCTCGGGGGAAAGTGATGCCGATTGACGTTGGACAAATTGGTGAAAAATATTTTATTAATGTAGCGAGTGCTGGGGTATTAACTTCTGTAGCCCATAAGGTAGATGCAGGTCTTAAAAATGCAATTGGTAAAATGGCATATTATTTAAAAGGGCTGGGAGAAATTCCTAGCTTTCGTGCACTTGATTTGACAATTCGTGCGGATAATGAAGTACTTCGTGAAAAGGTATTTTTATTTGTTATTATTAATAGTGGTACGGTGGGGAGTATGAAGAATCTTGCCACCAATGCGAAAATTAATGATGGTAAACTGGATATGATTATTGTAAAACAATGTAGTATTCCAGAGCTAATGGCACTGACAGTAGAACTACTCGCCGGTAATGATATTACAAAACGTAACAATGTTACGTACTTACAGGCAGCAAATATTAAAATAGAATCTACGGAAATGGTCGAAAGTGATTTAGATGGTGAACTAGGTCCGAAACTGCCATTAGAAATTAAGACGTTACAAGGAAAACTGAATTTGTTTTATGATCAAAAATAAGACAAACGAAAATAGTGGCAGTGGTATAATAATCTAGACAGAGAGTAAAGTGAATTTACGGTCAATAGCTTGGACAAAAAAAGTGGTGTCAAGCAATCATTGATAAATAGTACAAACCTTTTGGATATTTTTTGGAGTAACTTTAAAAAGGAATAGTTTGCAGCATTCTGACCACCGGCGTTAAGCCGGTGGATTTTTATTTAGTATGACATTGGAGCAATGTTACGACAGGCGAAGGTTGTTTCATACCAATTTTCCCATGAAATATCGTACTTGTGATTTGATGCTTTTGGGATGGATTCGGTCGCTTAATGAAATAATATTCCAAGTGATTTACCTATAGATAAAACGAATATCATAAATTCTATATATGAATTTTACGAATATGTATATTTCTTGTATAATTTGAACATAAAGGAATTTGTATTTTACATTTAGTGACAAATCTAATTCTTTAAAGGGGATAGGAATATGAAAAAAGTTTGCAGTGATTGGACAAAAATTTTTAGTCAGGAGTTTGTCAATCCGATATTTTGGAACGATTTTGAATTAAATGCCAAAGCTGCTCACACCGAAATTATCAAAGTAAGTAACTTTGAAGAAGCTCAAATGACAATCTTTAATATTATCCGATCAACAAAAGCAAAAAGTATTGTTGCTGTAGGAAATGAAGAATCTACGAAAATTGCTAATATTTATAATAATTTATATAATCTTGGCGTACAAATTTATACGGATAAATTTGCAATCGCCGAAAATGCTCCCACTGCTGATATAGGCATATCTACCGCAGAATTCGCCGTTGGTGAAACTGGTAGTGTCTGTGTTGATTGCTATTCATACGAATCTCGTGTTGTTGGTATGTTGCCACCTGTACACATAGTATTTTTAAATTGCAATAACATTGTAAAAAATATGACGACTGCTTTTAAAGTGATTTCCCAAGGTTTCAAAAATGGTTATATGGGGTTCATTACTGGCCCTAGCCGTACCGCTGATATAGAACGAGTTTTGAGCCTCGGCGTACATGGACCGAGCAGATTTATCATCATTGTCGTTGATGTGCCAGCTATTGGAGGGATGAATTGATGACTAATAATCGTAATATAAAAAAAGAAATTGATGTAAAATTACATGATGAAGTATTGCGTGATGCTCTTGGTCGGTTTGTTGATCAGTATTCGGATGCTCGTTTGAAGGCTTATGCGAATGTTGATAGCATAGAAGATTTGCGCGATTCACTCAAGGAGATGAAACAAGAAACCGTTGCCCATATTGAAGAAATCGCCGATGAATTCGAAGCTTCCGTGAAGCAGAAAGGAGGACAGTTCTATAGAGCTAAAGATGGTGATGCTGTAAAGAAATATTTGTTGAAAATTTGTCAGGAAAATAATGTACAACGTATTGTGAAATCTAAGTCTATGGCTAGCGAAGAAATTCATTTGAATAAATTTTTAATTGATAATGGTCTGCATGTAAAAGAAACTGATCTGGGGGAGTGGATGCTTTCTGTCGCAGGGCAGAGGCCTTCTCATATGATTATGCCAGCTATCCATTTGAACCGGCAACAATGTGCCGATTTCTTCTCGCAGGAATTGCAGGAAAAAGTACCAGATGACATTGATTTTATGATTCATAAAGCCCGCGAAGTCTTGCGCGATGAATTTTTGCAGGCTGACATGGGATTAACTGGCGCTAATTTTGGCATTGCGGAAAATGGTGCAATTGGACTTGTAACTAATGAAGGAAACGCTCGTCTGACCACCACTTTGCCACGTATTCATGTTATTTTGATTGGTTATGAAAAACTGATTCCTAAAATTGAAGATGCTGCGAAAATTCTACGTTTATTGCCACGTAATGGTACTTGTCAACGCATGACAAGCTATATGACAATGGTAGCTGGACCTACACCTGTGATACGCAAAGTCAATGGAAATTGGATAGAAGAAGACCGGCAGGTTCATGTAATCCTATTAGATAATGGACGTCTTAAGTCTGCGCATGATCCAAAATTCAAGGAAGTTTATCAATGTGTTCGTTGTGCCTCTTGTCTAAATGTCTGTCCTATATGGACCTTGGTAGGTGGACATGTATATGGGCATATTTATTCTGGTGGCATAGGTGTTATCCTAACAGGACTTTTAAATAGCATGGAAGATTTTAATAAAATTAGTGAGCTTTGTATTGGTTGCCGTAAATGTGTTTCTATTTGTCCAGGAAAAATAAACATTCCAGACTTGATTGAAGAATTGCGGGCTCAAAACGTAAAGAACAATGGTTTGTCGTTACCGTTAAAAGTTGTGGTTCAAGATATCTTGGCAAATCGAAAAATTTTCCATACATTACTCCGTATAGCATCTATTGGACAAAAACCTGTCCAAACAGGTAATGTCATTCGTCATTTGCCGATGTTTTTTGCGAAACTTACTAATGGTCGGAGTCTACCGGCCATAGCTGATGAACCGTTGCGTGATCGTGTCAGTAAACTTTTGAAAAAGAATCCGCCTGCACCGGTAAAACGTGTTGCCTTTTTCAGTGGATGTAATATTGACTTTGTTTTTCCAAAAACAGGACAATCTGTCATTCGTGTATTACAAGATCTAAATATGGAGGTCGTTTTCCCCGAACAACAAAATTGTTGCGGTAAACCAGTTCTTGGTATGGGCGACAGAGAAACTGCCAAAAATATCGCTAAAAATAATGTTATAGTTTTTGAGGAAGCGGTAGTTGATGTTATTCTCTGTGCCTGCCCAACCTGTGCTGAGACTTGGCATAAGACATATTTAGAATTATTTGCCGACGATCAAGAATGGGCTGATCGTGTAAGGAAAATCACAGCCAAAGTATATGAATTCACTAGTTTTGTTGCTGAAGCCTATGAAAAAGCTGACCGCCTTATAAAAACAAAAGGCAGCAAAAAAGTGACATATCACGATTCATGTCATATGAATCGTGGGCTTGGAATCTTTCAACAGCCTAGACAGCTGCTGAATGCCGCCGTAGATTATGAATTGGTTGAAATGAAAAACTGCGATAAATGCTGCGGCATGGCAGGGGCTTTTGGCATGAAATACAGCGAAATATCTCTGCCCATCCTCAAAGAAAAAATTGAAAACATTAAGGCTAGCGGAGCCGATACAATTGCTGTGGCTTGTCCGGCTTGTATGATGCAAATTCAAGGTGGTCTTGACCAACAGGCTCCGGAAATCAAAATTAAACACATTGCAGATATTATTGCAGAACATTTAGAATGAACTATATTTCGTTTGAATAGTATTCTCTTCGGCATTTTTATATTCCCCGTCTGTATTCTACCTATATCAGAATGCTTAAGTAGATTTTGTGCTTTTGATAGCCAAAGTGTTTTAGCGCCGAGCCGATTGACTTTCTCCAACAGAATAAAAGCTCCCCCTAAAGAAAGTTATATTATTTAAACTTTTTCCTTTAAGGGGAGCATATTATTTTTGTATGGTTCCTAAATAGTGGTTTACAAACTGTTGTGCAGTGCGTCCGGATCGCCCTGAATGATGAGTTTCCCACTTGATTGCTTGCGCACGTAAGTCTTCGTTATCTAAATTGATATTATGCTTTTTAAGTAATTCAACGATTATTGTGAGATATTCTTCTTGATTTGGCGCAAGATAGCTGATGGTTAAGCCAAATCGATCAGATAAAGAAATCGTTTCGTTCACGCTATCACTGCGATGAATTTCATCGTTTGATTCACCGCGATCTTTCCAAGTTTCTTTAATTAAATGGCGACGATTGGAAGTCGCGTAAATAAGAACATTTGCTGGTTTGGCCTCGACGCCGCCTTCGATTGCCGATTTTAAATATTTATATTCTACTTCAAAATCTTCAAAAGATAAATCATCTAGGAAGATAATGAACTTTTTACTACTACATAGACGTAATGTCTCCATGATTTTTGGTAAATGAATCAATTGGTGCTTTGTGATTTCTAATAAGCGCAATCCTTGGTCGAAATATGTATTCGCCAACGCTTTTACTGCAGAGGATTTACCAGTGCCCCGTGCACCGACGAGAAGGGCGTTATTGGCGGGTCTGCCAGCGACCAAGGCCTCGGTATTAGATATCAACATGCTTTTTTGCCGTTCATAACCAATCAAGTCTTCTAAGGTCATTTTATCGAAGTGTTTAATGCCTACTAAATGCTTTTCATTATCCCAACGAAAGGCGCGATAATTTGCGATATCGCCATACCCATAAGTGCGATAGTAAGTGATAAAAACATCAGCAAGCATTTCATTTGAAGTTAATTCATCAAGTTTTGTTTGTAAATTAGCAAACGCAATTGATTTATTTAATGTGGTTGGCTGATATTCATCCAAAATTCTTGAATTGATGAAAAGGCTTGGGATAAGGTTTAATAAATAATACATAGTGATCATATCAGTTCTAAAAGCAGTGTAAAGGCTCGTGCCAATTTGCCCGTTGGAACGTTCCGTCATCAAAGCAACAATGTTATCGCCTTGAGACATAAAATAAGCAGTATAACTGCGAATCAGATTTCCTGATAAGCCAAGTGTTTCAGCTTTTTCGATTAGTTCGGCAATTAAGTTATTTCGTAAGGTGATATTTTGCGTATCATCTAGAAAAGCGACCAATTTTTTAAATACAGAATCGTTTAATATATTGCGACAAACAATGAATTCATGTAGGTTTGGTTTAATCATAAGGCGCCTCCTAAAAATAAGTATTGGATTAGTATAACGCAATAAAATAGCAAAGTAAATATTAAAGTGTAATTTTGTAAAGGAATAAAAACGACGCTTTGCAAAAAAAATGCAAAGCGTCGTTTTAGTTAGAGTCAATTATAGACTTAATTTTGTTTTAATGCGCTCAATTGCTTTTTCAGTGCTTTCTCTATCACCAAAGGAAGTTAACCGGAAGTAACCTTCGCCAGATGGACCAAAACCTGCACCAGGTGTACCAACGATATGTACTTCATTTAATAATTTATCAAAGAAGCTCCAAGAGTCTAAGCCTTGCGGAGTTTTAAGCCAGATATAAGGTGCATTTACACCGCCAAAGGCTTGTATTCCAGCGGAAATTAAACCTTCACGAATGATTTTTGCATTTGTCATGTAATACTCAATCGTTGCTTTGATTTGAGCTTGTCCTTCCGGAGTATAAATTGCTTCGGCTCCACGTTGTACAATATATGGTGTACCGTTGAACTTTGTAGTATGACGACGATTCCATAATTTATTTAAAGAATGCTCTTCGCCATTGGAGTCTTTTGCCATTACTGTTTTAGGAACAACGGTATAAGCGCAACGTGTTCCAGTGAAACCAGCCGTTTTAGAAAAAGATCTAAATTCAATCGCTACATCTTTTGCACCTTTGATTTCATAAATAGAATGAGGTACATCTTTTTCAGTTATGTATGCTGCATAAGCGGCATCAAAAAGGATTACACAGCCGTTTGCTTTTGCATAGTCTACCCATTTTTTTAATTCTTCTTTGGAAAGCGTAGTGCCAGTTGGATTATTTGGGCAACAAAGATAAATCATATCTACTTTGCTAGTTGGAAGCGCTGGCGTGAAGTTGTTTTCTGCATTGCAAGGTAAGTAAACAACTTTTTCAAACATACCATTGTCTTGTAATGTTCCTGTACGTCCAGCCATAACGTTTGTATCTAAATAAACTGGGTATACTGGATCAGTGATCGCAACAATGTTATTGGTGCCGAAAATTTCCTGAATGTTACCAACATCACTTTTAGAACCATCACTTACAAAAATTTCGTCTGTAGAAATTTTTATATTGCGACTTGTATAGTTTGTTTCAACAATTTTTTCAAGTAGGAAATTATAACCTTGTTCAGGACCGTAGCCACGGAACGTGGATTGACTTGCTAATTCTTCAACTGCATCATGCATTGCTTTAATAGAAACAGGTGCAAGTGGTTGCGTTACATCACCAATCCCTAAACGAATAATATCCGCATTAGGGTTAGCATCTTTAAAGCTAGCTACACGACGGGCAATTTCAGCAAATAAGTAGCTACCAGGTAATTTTAAGTAATTCTCATTAATTAAGGCCATATATTTAGAAATCCTCCTGTTATTGTTTTTATTATTTGTTTATACAAAAAAGTATCAACTAATAAATAATTATACAATAAAGACGTGCTTTTTGGTAGTTTATAAAAGAAATTTGTCGGTTTTTAAAAAGAAATTAGGAAAATTTTACGATAATTCTTGATTATACATCGGACTTATAATATAATAACCATTGTGAGGGTAATTATACATAATATTTAAACTGTTCTGATAATTTCTATGCATTATTAAATAGCTTTTATCTATGAAACGGTTTAAATAAAAGGCATTATGTAAAATAGTTTCACAAGCAATTATATTAAGGGGTGTATTTTATGGACATTATTTTAGGCTTCGTCGTATTATTAGCGTGTCTAATAGTCGGTGTTAGACATGGCGGCTTGGGGTTAGCTGCTGTTTCTGGTATTGGTCTAGTTATTTTCACATTC
The DNA here is from genome assembly GCA_029240055.1 of Anaerosinus sp. Lineage (GTDB taxonomy): Bacteria > Bacillota > Negativicutes > JARBTT01 > JARBTT01 > JARBTT01. The sequence continues at coordinate 19,546 of JARBTT010000007.1, read as the reverse complement.
ATTTTTCATTTGAAACCAGGTACTCCACCAGTTGATGTAATGTTAACAATTATGGCGGTTGTTACTTGCTCAGGTTTTTTACAAGCTTCTAATGGTTTAACGGTTATGCTAAAATACGCAGAAAAATTCTTGCGTAGTAACCCAAAATACGTAACTGTTTTAGCTCCTATAACAACTTGGTTTTTAACAGTACTGTGTGGTACTGGTCATGTTGTATATACAATGTTCCCAATTATCTATGATATTGCAATCAAAGAAGGGGTGCGTCCAGAACGTCCAATGGCAGCCGCTTCTGTTGCGTCACAAATGGGTATCTGTGCTTCACCGGCATCGGTTGCAGTCGTTTCCGTAGTGGCAATGCTTGCTACTGCGGGTTCACATTTTAGTGTAGTTCAAATCTTATCCGTATCAATTCCAGCAACGTTCGCTGGTGTTGTTGCTACAGGTCTTTGGAGCATTAATCGTGGTAAAGACTTAGATAAAGATGCTGAATTCCAAGCGAAAATTGCTGATCCAGAACAAAAAGCATATATTTATGGTGATACTGAAAGTCTTGTTGGTAAAGAATTACCAAAAACAGCATATTGGGCAACGGCTATTTTCTTAGTTGGTATTATTATTATTGCCTTGTTTGGTAGTTTCCCAGCGTTACTTCCTCATTTTGCTGATGCAAAAGGTAAATTACAAGCATTATCTATGACACTTACTATTCAAATTTCAATGCTTGTTATTGCTGCAGTTATTATGCTTGTATGTAAAGTAAAAGCATCTGATGTTAGCAATGGTTCTGTATTTAAAGCTGGTATGGTTGCAGTTGTTTCCGTTTATGGTGTTGCTTGGATGGCGGAAACTTACTTCGGTGCATACTTACCATTACTTAAAAAATCTCTTGGTCAAATTGTACTTGATTATCCTTGGTCTTATGCGATTGTATTATTCTTGGTATCAAAACTTGTTAATTCTCAAGCGGCAGCTCTTGCAATCATTGTGCCAATGGCGTTGAGCGTTGGTGTTGATCCATTAATTATTTTATCGTTTATTTCTGCTTGTTATGGTTACTTCGTATTACCTACTTATCCTTCTGATTTGGCTTGTATCGGTTTTGACCGTTCAGGTACAACAGGCATTGGAAGGTTCATTATCAATCACAGTTTTATTATTCCTGGTTTGATTGGTATTACGGTTGGTTCTTGTGTAGGTTACCTAATCGTTCATACTCTTTATTAGGACTTCATTAACAATCATGCGAAGATATGCCTATCTTCGTCAATAGAAAAATAGTACCAATAGCGCCCAGAGCTATCGGTACTATTTTTTTATGAGGAAAGGTTTATTTTTGATTTTGTAGAATATTAAGCTAAAGAATTGATTTGTCAGCATTATTATAGGATAATTATTTAGTGATATGCACTTAGTTTTATATAAAAATGGTAGAGGAAAGAGGTCTTTGAATGAATCGAAATGTAATTTACATAGTGCTACTGTGTTTAGTGTTACTTTGTACAGGGACGGGCTTTGCAAATCCAACGAGTAAACCTATTGTTGTTAATGATGACGACAAAGGGATTATAACGAATAATATGGCGCTCATTGATGAATATGAGACTTTAATTCCGGTAGATGTCGTTAAGGATTATATTTACAGTAATGTGGAATTTGATCGTCAACATAAACAAATGAAAGTCAAATTTTCTTTACCACGTGTTAGATTAGCAGAGCCTGATCTTTCAAAAGAACTTTTTTCTAGTACAACATTCTTGTTGCCGTATAAAAATATTGATGGTACTAGTTACATTGATATGGAAGTTGCAGAAAAAGTATTTGGCTTTACAACAACAAAGGATGCGGAAACAGTAACCATTGCAATCAATCAATATAGCTCTTTTGCACCATTATTGTTAAAAGCGAGTACAGATAGACCGGTGATGACAGGGCAAAAGATTAATTTAATTTGGCAGCCTACTTTTGATGAGAAAACAGATGTGACAAAAGTCGATAAAATAAAGGGCTTAAACGTTGTATCGCCATCTTGGTTTGAGCTTATCGATGATCATGGTGCCATCAAAAATAAAGTAGATGCAAGATATGTAAGGGCTGCTCATGTAAAGGGATATCAAGTTTGGGCGTTAATTACCAATAGTTTTGATCCGGATTTAACAAGAAAAGTGTTATATAATGAACAAGCTAAGAAAAATGTGATCAAACAACTGGCTTTGTATGCACGTCTTTATCAATTAGATGGTATTAATTTGGATTTTGAAAATATTTATGATGAAGATAAATACCAACTAACGCAGTTTGTAAAAGAAATTACCGATGCTTTACACGAACTGGATTTAAAAGTATCCATTGATGTGACTGTTCCCTCTGGTGTTTCACAATGGTCGGCCTGTTATGATCGGGCAGGGTTGGGGAAAAGTGTCGACTATGTAATGCTTATGGCATATGATGAACATTGGCGTACGAGTCCAGTCAGCGGCTCTGTGGCTTCAATTGACTGGGTAGACCGTAGCTTGTTGAATACATTAAAAGAGGTGCCGGCGGAAAAGTTAGTATTGGGTGTGCCTTTTTATATGCGTGAGTGGGAAGAAAATTTAGACGGCGAGAAAACTAACGTAAAAACGATGACAATGGAAATGGCTGAACAGACAATTAAAGATCATCAACTAAAACCAGAATGGCTTGAAGACAAAGGACAATATTACTTCGAATATGTAGATGGTGACAAGAAATATCGAGTATGGCAAGAAGAGGAACGCTCAATGTCGCTTAGAGTAAAACTGATTGATCGTTATCAGTTAGCAGGAATTGCTGCTTGGCGAAAAGGTTTTGAAAAAAATGAAATTTGGCAAGTCATTGATAAAGGTCTAAATGTAAATAAACCTGAGGAAAAAATTGTAACAGTTCAAGAGGATAAAGACAAAAAACAGAAAAAGAATAAAAAAGATAAAAAGATAAACGAAAGTTTTAATAAATAAGACAATAAAAAAACTCTTACGCAAAGAAAAGATGCGTAAGAGTTTTTTTATTGTCTTATTTAGATAGGTTTTGTAATGTTAATGTGCCTTTGCAAAAATCAATGAAAGATTGTGCTGCTCTAGAAATATAACGATCTTTTTTCCAAGCGAGCCCGATATCAACAAAGAGTGGTTCTGTTAGTGGCAAAGTTTTAATATTTGGTGTATCGTGTACGATAACATCAAGGAGGAATGCAGCGCCAACATCTGATGCAACCAAGCCTTTGATGGTTTCAATTTGATTTGACTCTAAAACAATATTAGGATCAATGTTTGCAGCTTTTAATTTCTGTAATACTAAATTACGTAGATAAGAGCCTTCTTTTAACATAATCAAATCAATTTCTGATAAATCAGAAATCGCAAGCGAAGACTTCTCGGCAAGCGAACTTTGTAGTGGTACACAAGCTAAAATCTGATTTGTAGACATAGGCAACAATTGTAAATTTTGTGAAGCTCCTGAAATAATAACGATACCGAAATCCAATTCATCGCGTTCTAGCTGTTCACGAATCGCCATAGAACCTTCCTCATATAGATAGATATCTAAGTGTGAATAACGGCGTTGGAAGCTTGAAAATATTTTTGGAAATAAATAAGCACCAATCATAGAAGGAATACCAATTTTAATGGTACCTTTCTGTAATTGCTTGTAATCATTTACTTCTATTACAGCATCTTGGATATTGCGCAATGCGAGTTCAATACGATTTAAGAACACTGCTCCCTCTGGTGTTAAGGATAACTGCTTTTGACTACGGTCAAATAGTTGAATGCCAAGTTCGGCCTCGAGTTTTTTTACAGCAACGGTAATGTTTGGTTGAGATACACGTAGCCTTTCAGCAGCACGTGTAATGTTTTTTAAGCGGCTAGCCATTTGAAAATATTCTAATTGTCGTAATTCCATTTTTTCTCTCCATTATCTATTGTCATTTATAGTATATAATAACCCATGATTATTTAAGTATTATTATATCATATTTTAAATCAATATTATTAAATGATATTGATTTAAAATATTTAAAAAATGTAAACTAATATAATAATATATAATACTATCATAAATTATCATAATAAGCCACTGTTTTTATAATATTGTGTAATTTATGACAAGTATAAAATTTTTATACTTTTGTTTATACTATATTTTATGCCTAGTTTCTTATATATTTTATTTAGAAAAACTAATATAATACTATTTTGATTAATTGTTGCTAGAGTATAAAAAAATAAGATCAGTGCATACTATGAATGGCAATCCAAAATCAACGATTGGAGGCGACTGTGTATGGCAAAAGTTATGTCAGAAAAAATGAAATATCAGTTGGCGAACGATTTAGGTTTTGGTGATAAAGTTGCCGATCATGATTGGTCTGATGTTACTACAGGGGAAGTTGGATCAATGGTAAGAGAAGCCATTAAGCGTGGGGAAGACGCGATGGTTCAAAAAGAACAGGCTACCAATGGTATATCGAATCAATATACAAAATAAATGAATAAAAATAGCCCCAAAGTTATAAATGAACTTCGGGGCTATTTTTATAGTTAAAAACTGAAAACAACTTCGCTTTAAATACAATATTAAATAACTTAAGTGAAAAGTGTCTATTTATGTAAATGAAATAATAATGCCAATAATTAAATATGGTAAATATTGATAGAATAATCAGAATCTATAGCGTATTCGTGGTAGTAAAACGGTTGAAACATTGTGCCTGCCTCTTGATGATTATTGTGTGTTTTTTTGAAAGAAAAATATTCCAAGTAATCTTAGCTATAGACGAAACGAATATCAAACATGCGATATATGAATTTTACGAATATGTTTATTTCTTGTATAATCTGAACATAAAGGAATTCGTGTTTTACATTTTGACATTATTGGCGATATTATTGTAATAATGATTAATGAAAGTGGATATACGATTCTTTTATCTATGATTTAAATAACATACATAAACTAATTTTTATACTTGTTATTTGTAGCAATGGAGAGGAATGATAGCAATGTTAACAAAAATGGCTTTAAAACTAGCTTTAAATCAGTGGAAAAAAGGTGGATTTTCTGTGGCTTTTTGGGATGGAGAAGAAGAAAACTATGGTGAGGCTCCTCCGTCTTTCAAGATAATTTTTCATAAAGAACCTCCCTTAAAACTTAAAAGTACAGACGTGATTTTAGCTATCGGGGAAGCTTATATGAACGGACTTATCGACTTCGAAGGATCGATGGATGACATTATGCGTGTAGTTGCACTTAATACCAAGCCGGAGCAATCACAAAAGTATAGTCGTCCCGAAGGCGATACGGACAACTGTAAGATTCAGAAGGAAAATATTCATCATCATTATGACTTAGGAAATGACTTCTTTTCGCTTTGGCTGGATAAGACAATGAGTTATTCCTGTGCGTATTTTAAGACACCAGAGGATTCCTTGGAACAGGCGCAATTGCAAAAAATTGATCATATTCTAAAAAAACTGAATCTTAAGCCTGGTGAGAGATTATTAGATATTGGCTGTGGCTGGGGCTGGCTGATTATCAGGGCTGCACAGCAGTATAATGTGAAGGCTACCGGAATTACATTGAGTACTGAACAATTTGCCGCAGTAACAGAACGAATAAAAAAATTAGGCTTGGAAGATCAATTGCAAGTTAAATTGATTAATTATCAGGAACTTGATTCTGCGCAACTGCAATTTGATAAAATTGTAAGCGTAGGCATGGTTGAACATGTAGGAAAGGAAAATTTGGGCTGCTATATGAATAAAATCAACGAACTCTTGGTGCCCGGTGGCATATCTCTGCTGCATAGCATTACTGGCATGTTTGAAGATTCGACTAATACGTGGATGAAAAAGTATATTTTCCCTGGAGGTTATGCACCGTCACTGCGTGAAACAGTTTGGCTGTTGCCGCAATATGATTTTCATCTAATACATGCGGAAAGTTTACGTATGCATTATGCGAGGACTTTGGATTATTGGTACGCTAATTTTTCCAACCAGTTAGATGCGGTTCGTGACATGTTTGATGAACGCTTCATTCGTATGTGGTCACTCTATTTACAAGGCTGCGCTGCTGCCTTTCGGACATCGGGCCTTGACGTCTATCAACTGCTCTTCACCAAAGGGTTAAATAATGAACTGCCGTTAACTAATGCCCACATGTACAGTGAATACACGAAAAGACAGTAGACAAAATAGGTTCATGAAAGAAGCGTCGAAGTTTATTTATAATTTCGGCGCTGCTTTTATATAGAAACATAGGTAGGTAGTGTTTTATTCGAAGTTGTTTAATGCAATCGATGATTGCATTTCCGATACATAATACGATGAAAAATAATAACCATTTATTGTAAAATAAAGATAAATACTATATAAATCCTAGCATAATTTTGTATTTTTATAGGTATAAAGTTCGAATAATGTTAACTTTTGCAGGATAATTAGAATAAATAGCGTATCTGTAATTATATGATTTACTTCTATTTTGTGGTAGGTCAAATATTTTTAAGGATAAAAATATTAAAAGGACTAACTGGTTTATCATAAGTACTGTTAGGCTTTATTTCCTATTTTTTTTTCTACATATAGACAATGGGATTTATAAAATGATAAAATTAGTTAGTGTTTCTAGTAGAGGAGGACATTTATTTTGCAAAATACAACAGCAATTGGTGTAGTTTTGGGGGTACTTTCAGTTTTCGTAGGAATGGTTCTTAAAGGTGCGCCAATATCGGCCTTGAATAATCCAGCAGCATTCTTGATTATTATTGGTGGTACAGTTGCGTGCTTGTTTACTGGTCATACAATGGAACAAATGAAAAGGATGCCAACATTAATTAAAATGGCATTTAAAGCGCCAAACACACGTCCAAAAGCAGAGTTATTGAAGCTATTTATTGAATTGTCACAAATAGCAAGACGTGAAGGGATTTTGGCTCTTGAGAATAAAGTGAATGAAATTGAAGATCCATTTTTTAAAACTGGTTTAAATATGGTTATTGATGGTATGGATCCAGAATTTGTTAGTGATGTCCTTGATGCAGAATTAGAAGTTATGGAACAACGGCATCGAGAAGGGGCGGCTATGTTTATCCAAGGGGGTACTTATGCACCAACACTAGGGGTGTTAGGGGCTGTTATTGGTCTTGTTGCTGCACTTGGTAATTTAAATGATATCGAAAAACTTGGGCATTCTATTGCAGCAGCATTTATCGCTACCTTACTTGGTATTTATACAGGATATGTTATTTGGCTACCGTTTGCTAATAAATTAAAAATGTTATCGACAGTAGAAGTTGCAGAAAAGCGCATGATTATAGAAGGTGTATTATCGTTGCAAGCAGGCGATTCACCAACGGCAATTGAAGCCAAATTAATGGTATTTATTCCTCAAAATGAACGCGATTTATTAAAAGCGGACAAAGAGAGGGAATAAATTATGTCTAGAAGAAAAAAACGTGAGCATCATGAAGAACATATTAGTGAAGCGTGGCTTGTTCCGTACGCTGATATTTTAACATTGTTATTAGCATTATTTATTGTATTGTTTGCCACATCTCAAACAGATCAAAGGAAATTGACGGAAATGGCACAGGCTTTTAGTGCTGCATTTAATACGGGCGGGCCTTCGGTATTTGATAAAGCTGGACCTACGCCAAGTCAATCTTCAGATACTCCGCCAGATAAAACGAAAGATCAGGATCAGAAATATCTAGCAGAAAATGAACAATTAAATGAAACAAAGAAAATGCTTGAACAAATGATTAAAGAGCAAAATTTAAGTGATGAATTAAGTGCAGTTCTTACCGATGAAGGATTGTCAATTCGGATTAAAGAAAAAGCGCTATTTCCATCCGGCAGTGCAACTTTGTTACCACATTCTATGGAAATAGGCAAGCCAATTGCGGAGTTACTGTCGAAGGTGCCACAAAAGATTGTTATTTCTGGGCATACGGATAATGTGCCAATTTCCAATTCGACATTTCCGTCTAACTGGGATTTAAGTTCGCAACGGTCACTCAACTTTATGAAGTTCATTTTAACACAAGGCAATTTAGATCCATCACGGTTTAGTACGGTTGGACATGGAGAGTTCCGTCCGATTGCGCCGAATGATACGGAAGCTGGTAGAGCGCAAAATAGGCGTGTGGAAATTTTGATTTTACGTAATTATCAGTCGAATAATATCAAAACAATTCAGTAATAATAAAAGTAGAGCTGTTGCAAACTAGATTGCAACAGCTCTAGTTCTATATTGGAATAGAGTTACATAGGAGGTTTAGTATGATCATTGGAATAGGCACTGATATTATAGAAATTAGTCGCATAAAAAAAGCACTCAAAAATAAACGATTTATCGAAAGGGTTTTTACTTCTCAAGAGATAATATATTGTGAAAGTAGAGGTGTACAAGCACCAGCATCTTATGCAGCAAGATTTGCTGGTAAAGAAGCGGTGCTTAAGGCCTTTGGTACAGGATTGGTAGGCGGTACGCTATTAGATATTGAAATACTACCAGATGAAAAGGGCTGCCCAAGCGTGCAGTTATATAAGTATTTTGGCCATGAAGCAGAAAAGACGGGTGTGACGCGTATTTATATCTCATTGAGTCATGCACAAATGTACGCCACAGCTCAAGTGATTTTTTGGGGGGAGAGTAAATGAAAATTGCAACTGCGCAGCAGATGCGCAAAATTGATCAGCAAACGGTTCATCAATATGGAGTGCCAGAAATTGCTTTGATGGAAAATGCCGGGAGTGAGGTTTCAAAGGCTGTTGCTCAGGTTTTAAAATCTATATCGGGAAAAAAAGTATGTATTTTTGCCGGGAAAGGTAACAATGGTGGCGATGGATTTGTTTCAGCACGTCATTTAATCAATCAGAAGGCAAAAATAAAGGTTTTTATTATTGGTGATATTGAGCATATGAAAGCGAGTGCAAAAATAAATTTAGATATTCTAAAAAATATGGGAATAGATATCCTGTACGTAGAAAATGATCGTGATTGGGATAAAGTGAAAATTGCGTTGGCTTTTTCGGATTGCTTTGTGGATGCTTTACTTGGTACTGGTTTTCATGGTGCATTGCGTCCAGAAATGGAAAAAATCATTAATATGATCAATGGAATGGGGAAACCAATCGTTGCTGTTGATATTCCGAGTGGTGTAGAAGCTGATACTGGTTGTGTACGAACGACAGCCATACAGGCAACGACTACTGTTTCATTTGGACTACCGAAAATGGGTTTGTTTCTTTATCCTGGGGCGGCGCATACTGGCGAAGTTTTAGTAGCAGATATAGGAATTCCTAATGTTTTATTAACAGATGGGAATATAAAGCAAAATATCATCAATACTAGTATGGTAAAGTCTTTGATTGTGAAGCGTCCTGCTGATGTCCATAAGGGCAATTGTGGTAGAGTTTTAATTGTCGCGGGATCAAATGGTTTGACCGGTGCGGCAGTATTGGCTGCTAGTGCTGCACTGAGAAGTGGTGCTGGTATTGTAACATTAGCCGTAGCTCAGTCCTTGCAAGAGGTTGTTGAAACCAAATTAACCGAAGTGATGACGTACCCCTTAGCAGAGAAAAAAGCAGGGGTAATTGGTGTAACTGCACTACCAGAGTTATTGAACCTTGCACAAAAGTACGATGTCGTTGCAATTGGTCCAGGAATTGGGCGTGATGCTGATACTTTTGAGCTGGTATGTGAATTTATAAAGCAGATAGATAAGCAAGTGATCATTGATGCGGATGCGATCCAGGCTTTTTGTGGTAAGGGGAAAGAACTTTCTGCAAGCAAGATGATACCAGTGCTGACACCTCATTTGGGTGAGTTTTCAAATTTGGTAGGCGTATCTATTGAAGATGTAAAATCTGATATCATTGGTATTGCTAGAAAAGCGGCAGAAGAGTTTAATTCCATTATTGTGCTAAAGAGTGCGCGAACAGTAGTTGCATATCCAGATGGTAATGTATATATTAATATTAGAGGTAATGCTGGTATGGCAACTGCGGGATCAGGAGATGTACTTACAGGCATCATTAGCGGGTTGTTTGCACAGGGATTACTTAGTTATAGTGCAGCTGTTGCCGGTGTATTTCTACACTCTTTTGCAGGTGATTTGGCGGCGCAGTCTGGCATGGTTGGTTTGATTGCAAGTGATATTATGCAGGCTTTACCAGCTGCTAGATTTGCTATTAATGAATAAAAATGATGTAATTCTTTATATAAAAAAGTTGACTTTTTGATATAAAAAATCTATACTATTTATAGATTTATCGTGTGGAAACTGCGGGGGTGTAGGCTGTGGCTGAATTGAAGCGCATTATGATTAGTATTCCAGATAGCTTATTGCAAGAAATTGATGGTATTGTTGCCATGGAAAAGTTGAGCCGTAGTCAATTTATGCGTAATGCTATGCGACTATATATTGAGGATCGTAAGCGTAAGGCAATCATAGAAAATATGAGAAAAGGATATCAGGAGATGGCGGCAATTAATTTAACATTAGCAGAGGAAGGACTGTATGTTGATGTTGATGTTGTTGAAATGCCTAGCTTACTGGTGGAGCGTGAATAGCCATGGTGGTGAAAAGAGGAGATATTTATTATGCTAACCTAAGCCCTGTTGTTGGTTCGGAACAGGGGGGACTGAGACCAGTTTTGGTCGTTCAAAATGATGTCGGTAATAAATATAGTCCAACGGTAATTGTAGCTGCAATTACTTCGCAAATTAGTAAAGGAAAATTGCCTACACATGTTGAACTCACTTCGAAAGAGTGTCAGCTGGAAAAGAATTCTGTAGTTCTATTAGAGCAACTTAGAACTATTGATAAACGTCGTCTAAAAGAGAAGGTAACACAGTTACCTGATGAGTTTATGATTAAGGTTGATGATGCCATTCAAATTAGTGTTGGATTGGTTCAATTTTAAAAATGGGCGAGCAATGCTCGCTTTTTTTGTACATAAAAAAGCTTTGAATTCTACTATAAATGCTGAAAGATAAGGAGAAGGGCATGAAGAAAATTTTTAATTTCATTATTGTTGTTATGATGGCAGCAGCTCTAATAATTGCATTAGGTTGTGGTAATCTAGCGGATAAGTCGAAGAATGCAGATGGTAGCAAGGCTACTACGACACAAGCGAAAACCAATGAATCTGTTACAATTAAAATGCTAAATATTGGGCAGGGGGACTCTATCTTAATCAAGACAGCCCATCAAGTGATCTTAATTGATACGGGCGATGTAGATATGCGTGATAAATTGGTGGAGTTATTGAAAAAAGAAAATGTTCATCAAATTGATAAACTGATTATCACCCATCCACATGCGGATCATTTAGGCGGTGCGTATGCGGTCTTAAAAGACTTTGATGTAAAGCAAGTATATGATAATGGGCAAACGACTAGTAATGCCACATATCGGACGTATATGAAATTGATTACAAGTAAAAAAATCCCTTATAAACAACTATTAGATTGTGAAAATATCGATTTTGGTAGTGGAGTTAGTTTTAGAGTATTTAGTCCAACTGCAGATGAGATTAAAGCAGGCGGTGATTTAAATAGTAATTCCATTGTGGGCAAATTAGTTTATGACAAATTTTCGATGCTATTTACTGGTGACTGTGAGGCCGATAGAGAAAAAGTCATTCTAGCTAAGTATGGCAATCAATTAAAAAGCACAATCCTTAAAAGCCCACATCATGGGAGTAAAACTTCATCAAATCGCGAATATTTAAAGGCGATAGCCTCAGAAGCCGTGCTTATTTCTTGTGGTGTAAATAATGATTATAAACATCCGCACGATGTGACGATGAATAAATATAATGATTTAAAAATGAAGATTTATCGTACCGATAAAGATGGTTCGATTACTATCGAAACAGACGGTAATACTTATAAGATTCGAAAGGAGAATACATAATGCAAGCTGTTATTGATCGTTTTGAAGACAAAAAAGCGGTTTTACTAGTCGGCGAAGATGAAATACCAGTGATATTTCCGAAGAAATATTTGCCTGCACAGATTGGTGAAGGCGATTATGTTAAAATTGAAATTTTTTACGATGAAGCAGAGACAAAAAAAGCGAATGCAGAGGCAAAAGCATTGCAACAATTGGCCGTAGAACAAAACAAATAATATAAATAATAAATCTGTATGGATGCATTGCTATTCATACAGATTTATTATTTATAGGAAAAATTTTTTATTTGTTCAAACGGCATTTAGTGGTAAAATGAAGTATCATAAAAAAATATTTGTTAATTTTGGCAGTTTAGATATCGGAGGAATAAGAGCATGGGATTGCAAGATGGCAGTAAAGGCGTTTTTAATAATAATGCTATGATATATTCTGCTTCACAAATGGTCAGACCACAGCCTGTAAGAAAAACTGAAACGTTTACAGTGCAATATTTGGCTGAACAAGAGTTGAATAAAATTTTATTTCGTTATAGCAATAATATTGAAGACATCCTACCGTTAACAGAAAGCCAGGGGTGGCTATTTTCCAACGATAAGATCGTTTCAGCGGATTTTTATATCCAAGCGTTGTTTAAAGTTGGTGGGTTTATTGAACCACAAGAATTGATAGATCATATAGATCGTCTAATAGGCGAGTATCCTATTTTACGTACTGCAATCTGCTATCGAGCTATTGAAAAACCAGTACAAGTGGTTTTAAAAGCACGCAGTGCAGAAATCCGCTTTCATGATTTATCCAACTTAGCGGTTGATAAAGTGAATGAGACTCTTGAAAATATTATGATAGCAGATAGACGGCGTGGCTTTGATTTGGAAGGTGATCGTCTAATTCGAATTGGTATTTTTCATACTAGAACCAAAGAATATGCTGTTTTGATTGCCCAGCCACAGATGATCGCTGATGGATGGGATTTTGGGTTAATTTTTGCAAATATGTTTAAAAACCAAGAAACGAATTCGTTAAAAGCAAAAATGTTGAATGCCAAAGATTTTTCTTTTAGTCAATATCTAGAAAAACGCGGTGAGCAAGATAAAAGGCCGGCAATCCAATATTGGGAAAAGTTATTGACAAAATTACCAATTAACATCAAATTACCTGGATACAAACATTCTGATTTGCCATATAGTCAAGCTGTTAGTATAATGAATGTTGATCGTAAGCTAAATGAATCGATCAAGCAGGTTGCACGAAATAATGCAACTATGGTAGCTTTGCTACAAACAGCTTGGGGCATTATGCTACAAAGGTATAATAGAACCAATGATGTCGTATTTGGGGTCGTATTATCTAATCGGAGTGCGCGTATGGAAAATATCGAAGATGTTGCAAGTATCGTCAATGTTATGTTGATACGTATTACTTGTCCGATTAATATGTCAGTAGAAGAGTTGATTAAGAAGCAACAGTTGCAACTTATGGTGTCACAACCATATAGTTTCTGCTCGTTGAATGAATTACAAGAACTTAGCAAGATGGAAAAACCTTTATTTCATCATTTCTTGAATTTTCATAGTTTTGGAATTGGTCAGCGGTATACGGATGTAGAGACGACCTTTGGGGTAAAACCAGTCGCAGTGAATTCCTTTGATTATTGTAATAATGATCTGGGAATTTATTTTAGGATGACAGCTAATGGATTAGAAATGGAGTTTGTTTACAATAAAACAAGTTTCACAGAAAAACAAATTGCGTTATTACAGCAAGGTTATTTAGCAGTATTGCGTCAGATTGTTCAGAAACCTACGATTGCAGTCTATGAAGTTAAGATGCCAAGTATTGAGCAAGTGCTCGCAGCGGATGTTGATTATAATACCGAGCAACAGGAACGTATGCATTTTTTTGAAACCATTGATGTATTTTCTAAGTTGTCTCAAAACGTCATTGCAGAATTGGCGAATAGTGCGACTAGTGAATACTACGTTGAAGGCGATAGTATCATTGGTGAAGGAATGGAACAAGAAAAATTATTAATCGTTTTTAGTGGTAATGTAGAAATTAGTCGTAAAGCCAGTAATGGTTGCTCAAGCATAATTGAAGTTTTGCAAGCTGGTCAGATCATAAGTTTTGAAAGTATTTTTGATAATCGAGAAAGTTCTATCCACGCTGAGGCGGTAATAGGAGATGTAACTATTATTTCTTTGAAAAACAGTGAAATTTGTAAGTTGATGCATAAATATTTTACATTTAGTACGAGTGTAATTATGAATTTAAATGAACAAATCAATAAATTTCAAAAATTATTAGTGCGTGAGGAGTAAGCTAGAACTTTTATAAAATAGGGGCGTGCGTTTTGAAGAGAAAAATTATTTTAATTTGTTTAAGCTTGCTGGTACTGTTGACACAAGCAGTTTTTGCAGCACCAAGTAATCAAATAAAGTATAAAGTGAATAGTTTTAGCTATTCTATGGTCGATAAAACTGATACACAGCCAAAAGTATTACGTTTAGAAATCGGACTAAACAATGCAACTAATGATTTTACAACTAATATTGATTCGTTGAATCCTTCTGACTTGCTGATTGATTTGAATCAAACTCGCGTAGGTAAAATAAAGCAGCCAGTGACCTTAGATGGGAAATTGGCGAAAAGTATAGAATTTAATCAAGTTGATCAATCAACAACGCGTGTAACCATTCATTTGCCACAGGAGGTTAGTGCAGCAAACTATAAGATTTATACTTTGCCAAAGGATAGCAAAGCGAAAAAGCCATTCCGACTGGTGATTGAGATTGTTGATGGTCCTATTTATTCCTTTACCGCGGGTCTGAATGGTAAGACCATTATCATTGATCCAGGCCATGGCGGTAGTGATCCGGGGGCAATTGGACCGAGTCGTATCTGTGAGAAAGATGTAACCTTGGCAGTATCACTAAAAGTACAAGAAATTTTAAGAAACTCTGGTGCCAACGTTATCATGACGCGAGATGATGATCGTGATGTTTATGGTCCGAATGCCAGTGACAGCGAAGAACTACAAGCTCGGGTCAATGTCGGTAAAAATTATCCAGCGAATGTTTTTTTGAGTATCCATGCGAATTCTTTTACGAGTCAATCAGCGCATGGCACGGCAACATATTATTATGAAAAGTCGTCGTATGATGGGCTGCTAGCCCAGTCGTTACAAAATGGGCTAGTGGATTTTGGCGGATTATCTGATCGAGGAGCGCAAGAAGCTAATTTTTATGTAGTGAAGCGATCTAGCATGCCAGCTGCTTTAGTTGAATTGGCTTTTATCTCTAATCCTAGAGAAGAAAGTCTTCTAAATTCTTCTGCTTTTCAACTAAAATTAGCAGAAGGTATCTGTAAAGGATTAAGTGATTTTTTTAGTCAAGCGTCAAAGTAGAAAGGTGATAAACATCATGTTGAAAAGTTCAAAATATCTTATTGTGATTTTAACCGTTTTTATATTAATTTTAACTGTTGGTTGCAGCAAGGAAAATAATCAAAACGATGAAAAGATAAATTCTGACAATAAAGTTGTGACGGAGAAAGAAAAAAAAGCAAATGATAATAAAACGGCAGTAGTAGAAAAAAGTGATACCTTGAAAGTGTACTATGCAAATGAAGATGGAACAAAACTTGTATCAGAAGTGAAAGTAAAAGAAGTGCCTGGTGAGGATAAATATACAACAGTCATGAAAAAGCTGATTGCTGGTACACACGAAAAAGGCGCAGTGTCTATTATTCCAAAAGGGACAAGACTGCGAAGTGTAAGGGTAGAAAAAAATATTGCCTATGTTGATTTTTCTAATGATTTAGTCAAAAAATTTAATGGTGGTTCCACTGGTGAAATTATGCTAGTAGGTTCCATTGTAGATACGTTAACCGAATTTCCCGAAGTGAAAGCAGTGCAAATTTTAATTGAGGGTAAAAAGGTTGATACGATTGCAGGTCATATGGATACCAGTGAACCTTTAAAACGTTTTAATGATATTATCAAAA
The DNA here is from genome assembly GCA_029240055.1 of Anaerosinus sp. GTDB lineage: Bacteria > Bacillota > Negativicutes > JARBTT01 > JARBTT01 > JARBTT01. The sequence goes on along the minus strand of JARBTT010000007.1, from coordinate 3,594 downwards.
ATTAAGTATACAGACCAATAGAAGTTTGGTAGAATAGAAAAGAAATATAATATGTTTTTTCCACTAGGGGGGCAATTGTGCTGAGAGGTTTTATACCGACCCTTGGAACCTGTTTGGTTAAAACCAGCGTAGGGAAGTGGCAAAATTGCTTTTACAAGGGAAAAGCCATTTAGCTGCTATGCGCTAAGTGGCTTTTATTATTGAAAAATTTAATTTATTGGGGGAGAAAAAATGGTAATTACGCAAATGCAAGCAGCACGTCAAGGTAAAATTACAGAAGCAATGGACATCGTTGCCAAGCAAGAAAATATGGATGTAAACGTGATCAGAGAACGCATAGCTGAGGGTACAATAACAATTTGTGCCAATGTAAATCATACTTCGCTGATACCTCGTGGTGTAGGAAAAGGTCTCTCGACAAAGGTAAATGCAAATATTGGCACCTCCAGTGCATATCCAGATATTGAACCAGAACTACTAAAACTAGAAGCGGCAATCCAAGCAGGGGCAGATGCTGTGATGGATCTGAGTACTGGTGATAATATAGATCTTTCTAGAAAATCAATCATTGAAAAATCTACAGTTATGGTTGGTACAGTGCCAATTTACCAAGCAACTGTCAATGCGATTAAAACCTATGGTGCTGTTGTCGATATGACCGGTGATGATTTATTACATGCGATTGCCACACAGGCCAAAGATGGTGCAGATTTCATGACAATCCACTGTGGTGTAACGCGTGAAGTGATTAACCGTATGCGTAGTCAAGGCAGGGTGATGGATGTTGTAAGTCGTGGTGGATCTTTCATCACAGGTTGGATGCTACATAACCGAAAAGAGAATCCGCTCTATGAAAGATACGATGATATCTTAGATATTTGCGGGCAATATGATGTAGCTATTAGCTTGGGTGATGGTCTACGTCCAGGTTGTTTGGCCGATGCAACAGACCGTGCCCAAGTACAAGAGTTGCTGATTTTAGGTGAGCTTGTTGATCGTGCCTGGGCAAAAGGTGTACAAGTATTGGTAGAGGGTCCAGGTCATGTACCATTTGACCAAATTGCGGCCAATATGAAATTACAAAAACAACTTTGTAGAAATGCTCCATTTTATGTGCTTGGACCATTGGTAACCGATGTGGCTCCAGGGTATGACCATATTACTTCCGCAATTGGTGGAACGCTTGCTGCAGCAAATGGTGCTGATTTCCTTTGCTATGTTACACCAGCAGAACATTTGGCATTGCCAACGTTAGAAGATGTTCATGAAGGTGTGATCGCATCTCGTATTGCTGCCCATGCCGCTGATATTGTCAAAGGGGTACCAGGCGCAAAAGAATGGGACTTAAAAATGGCAAAAGCGAGAAAAGCACTTGATTGGCAGAAACAAATAGAGTTAGCAATTGATCCCGCGAAGGCGAAAGCAAAACGTGGCGCAAGGAATGCGGAAGGAACGGAAGCCTGTTCGATGTGTGGAGACTATTGCGCGATGAAAATCGTTGGTGAATACTTAAATAAACCAGTCGATTTATGTGATTAAGAATGTGAAAAATACATTAGGTAAGTTTTACACGTTCAATGCTCCTTTTATATTTTTAGTTTATGAAAATAAATATGGGATAAAACTTAATTTTTCCCATATTTTAAAGGAATGTAGAAAATAATGACGAATTCTTTTTATAAAGTAAACTATTAACGATACAATCGATTAGGAGGGGTAATGATGGGGAAGATTAATAGAATTTTAGTACCGGTTGATGGTTCTGTTAATGGTTGTAAAGCGGTAGATCATGCCATTTTTTTAGCAGAAAAGAGCAACGCAAAATTAGATTTTATTTATGTTGCTAGTAGTATTAATAAAGATATTCCTAGTGATATCGTTTTCGATAGAATTTGGGATAAGATTCCGCAGAATATCGAAGCAGAAAGACACGTTGAAAAAGGTAATATTCCTCGTGCTATTTTAAAAGTAGCCGAAGAATGTCATAGTGATATGATTGTTATGGGTAGCCGTGGTCTTGGTATTTTAAAAGGTGCCTTGATTGGTAGTGTGAGTCAAAAAGTAACGGAAGAAGCAAAATGTCCAGTTTTGGTTGTAAAGTAAGGGGTATTTAGAGAAGAAAATCGGGTTGCTCAAGTGAGTAACCCGATTTTTATTAATGGATAACAAAAAAACAGAGGCGTTTAACCTCTGTTTTTATTTAAGTAACTGAATTAGCTTATTCAGCAAAATAACGTTTTAATAGACCGCTAAACCCACAACCATGGCGCGCTTCATCTTTTGCCATCTCATGAACGGTGTCATGGATTGCATCTAAGTTTTGTTGTTTTGCAAGAGTTGCCAATTCTTTTTTACCTGCACATGCACCATGTTCAGCAGCAGCACGTAATTCAAGGTTTTTCTTTGTACTGGAAGTAAGAACTTCACCAAGCATTTCAGCAAATCTAGAAGCATGATCAGCTTCTTCAAATGCATAACGTTTAAAAGCTTCAGCGACTTCAGGATAACCTTCTCTATCAGCCACGCGGGCCATTGCTATGTACATTCCAACTTCAGTACATTCACCAGTGAAATTTTGACGTAAACCTTCGATGATTTTTGGATCTAAACCGTCTACGATACCTACGCGATGCTCATCTGCGTAAACAACTTCACCAGTTTGTTCGTTAAATTTTGATGCTGGAGCTTTACAAATTGGACAAACCTCAGGCGCTTCTGTACCTTCATGAACATAACCACAAACACTGCAAATAAATTTTGACATAAAATTAACCTCCAAAATATTTTTAAATTTTTATAAATACACTTCATAAATTTTAAATCAATTTCAGGTAAGGGGCTTTACGCCTTACTGACTTTGACCATGTATATATTATAGCAATATACGATAGAAAGTGAAATGTATAAATTTCCGCAAATACGGCGATTTTAGCTTATTATAAGGTTTTTTTCTCATAATATTGAGTGCTAACGAATTTATACTAATTATATTGAATATTAACGGATAATTATTATTAAAATAAAATTATGACTATCTATCCTTCAATAATTACGTAAATACATTTTTATGTTAAAATCTTAGTAGTAAAATCTAATTTAAGATAAAATTAAGAAGTTTCTAGGAAAGTGGGGTGACTTAATGGAATTGAAAGAGCTTGGTGAATTTGGCTTGATTGATTTGATTAAGCAAGATTGTATTGCTGACGCTAGTACTGTTGTTGTTGGTATCGGTGATGATGCGGCGGCCATCATGCCTACGAAAGATATGTTACAGCTTATTAGCACTGATATGCTAATGGAGGGAGTTCATTTCGATTTATCTTTTATATCACCCTTTCAGTTAGGCTATAAATCGCTGGCAGTCAATTTAAGTGATATCGCGGCAATGGGCGGGATACCAAAGCAGGTTGTTGTATCAATAGCGTTGCCCAAACAAATTGAGGCCGAGTTCATCATTGATTTATATCGTGGGATGAAGGAACTTGCCCATCAGTTTGGTGTTAATATTGTTGGCGGCGATACTGTTTCAAGCTTGCATGGGATTGCGATTAATGTAACGGTCATCGGCGAAGTTACAGAGCAAAAATTGCAAAA
>JARBTT010000107.1 GCA_029240055.1 Anaerosinus sp. | reverse complement strand
TTTTTTTATGTATACAGTATTTTTGAAAGATTATGTTTAAAAGTAATGATAATCATGTTAAAATAGAATCAGTGTTGCGAAAATATGAACTCAATTAATAGAATTATGGAATACAAATGTAAAGCAGGTGTAAATATTATGAAAAAAAGTTTTTTTAAATCGTTACATTTTCAAGTTTTTGCTTCTATTATTATCGGTATTTTAGTTGGTTATTGGTTTCCAGCTTTTGGAGAAAGCATGAAACCTTTTGGTGATGCGTTTATCAAATTAATCAAAATGATCATTGGACCAATCATTTTTTGTACAATCGTTTGTGGTATCGCAGGTATGGGGGACATGAAGAAAGTTGGGAGAGTCGGTGGCAAGGCGTTGCTTTATTTTGAAGTCGTTACGTCATTTGCATTCTTGTTTGGGATTATATTAGTGAATTGGTTGCAGCCTGGTGCTGGGATGAATATAGATGTTAGTACCCTTGATCCAGCATCAGTAGCAATGTATACGAATGGTGCACAGACGCATCATGGGGCAGATTTTTTTATGAATATTATACCGAATACTGTTGTCGATGGGTTTGCTAAAGGTGAAATATTGCAGATTTTACTATTTTCTGTGATGTTTGGTTGGGCATTATCTAAATTGGGCGCTAAAGGGCAAATGCTCCTAAATGTAATCGGTGATGTATCACACGTCTTATTTGCAATTGTTGATATTATTATGAAATTAGCGCCGATTGGTACTTTTGGGGCAATGGCATTTACGATTGGTAAATATGGCATAGGCTCACTTGGGCCATTATTAAAATTGTTAGGTACTTTTTACTTTGCTTGTTTTATCTTTATCGTCTTGGTTATTTGGCCAATTGCCAAATGGGCAGGTGTTAGTTTTGCAAAATATATTTCCTATTTTAAAGAAGAATTACTAGTTGTATTTGGTACTGCATCTTCAGAAAGCGTTTTGCCGCGGATGATGGAAAAACTTGAAAAAGCGGGTTGCTCTAAGTCGATTGTAGGTTTAGTGATTCCAACTGGATATTCGTTTAATCTTGATGGTACATCGATTTATTTGACTATGGCAGCAATCTTTTTGGCACAGGCAACTAACACTGATCTTACGCTTATTCAACAACTTACAATTGTAGCAGTATTGCTTTTAACATCAAAAGGTGCATCAGGTGTTACTGGAAGTGGATTTATTATTTTGGCAGCGACATTATCTACGATGCCAATGATTCCAGTGGGAGCACTTGCGCTCATCTTTGGTGTTGACCGTTTTATGACGCAAGGTAGAGCACTTACCAATCTTATCGGTAATGGTGTTGCAACGATTGTTATGGCGAAATGGGAGAATGAGCTTGATATGGATAAACTAGAAAAGGTTATGTATAATTCTAAGGAACCAGATACAGTACATGAACCCGTAATATAAAGAATGAGAGCCTGCGATCTTTCGCAGGTTTTTTTCTTGATGTGTTTAAAATGATATCAAAATATATAAAATTATAGTATAATATATCGGGCAAAGGCGCTTTGACAGAAATTTAAACTGTAGAGTGTTTTTTTTTGCCTTAAAAAGATACTATGATTTGTATCGCTGGTTGAAATAAAATTAAAACGATAAGACGAAGGAGAATACTATGAATTTAGAAACTAGACAAGATTTATTTTCAGGTGATGATGAAGCTACATGGAAACGACGATGGAAAGTCATGTATGCATCCATAGCAGGCTATGCCATGGATGGTTTGGATATGTTAATCCTGTCTTTTGTTATGACGGAGATTATCAAGGAATTTGGAATGAGTTTTGCTGAAGCGGGATTAGTCGCGACGTATACTTTGATTGGGGCGGTTATTGGTGGATATATTTTTGGTATTATGGCGGACTACATAGGTCGTGTAAAAGTATTTGCTGGGACAATTATTCTATTTTCCATTTTCACAGGATTGTGTGCAATCGCTACTTCTCTTACTGAATTGAATGTATACCGTTTTCTGTCTGGTTTAGGCCTGGGGGGGGAATTTGGTATTGGGATGACTCTGGTAACTGAAACATGGCCAGCTGCGAAAAGAGCGCGTGCAAGCGCGGGAGTCGCGATTGGTTGGCAGTTAGGTGTAGTGCTAGCAGCTGTAATAGCAGCTTTAGTAGTACCACACTTTGGCTGGAGAGGACTTTTTGTCATCGGTGTCTTACCGGCATTATTCGCGGCTTGGTCAAGGCGCGGAATTCCCGAACCTGATCTATGGGTGAATCGCAAGGTAATGAAAGAAACCATCTATAAAAAGTTAGCGGCTGGTGAAATCCTTTCTGAGGTTGAACAAGAATTTTGGAACAGGGCAAATAAGTTCCCCTTGATACAGCTGTTTTCTGGGAAAAGAAAATCGATTACTACGTTTGCACTCATCGTAATGACAAGTGTGCAAAACTTTGGGTATTACGGAATTATGATTTGGCTTCCAACTATTTTAATGCAAAAGCATAATCTGACGTTGAATAAGACAACGACTTGGATGATCGTTACGGTAATTGGTATGATGTTAGGAATTTATCTTTTTGGTCAATTTGCTGACCGAGTGGGTAGAAAACCTGCTTATATTACTTTTTATATTTGCTCAGCTGCGGCTGTCTGGTTATACGCAAATTTAAATGATCCTATTTTTCTTTTAATTGGCGGTGCTATCTTGGGATTTTTCTGTAATGGAATGATGGCTGGCTATGGTGCATTGCTATCAGAGCATTACACGACGGATGCTAGATCAACCGCGCAAAATTTTATTTTTAATTCTGGTCGTGCTGTCGGCGGTTTTGCGCCGGTTATTATTGGCTTGTTGGCAACCAAGTATACATTGAATGGTGCACTTATTATATTGGCATTTATGTATTTGGCGGCTGCAGTTAATGTGTTCTTCTTTGTGACGGAAACAAAAGATGCTACCTTGGATTAAAAAAATATGTAATAGATAGCAATCAAATAGTATGGTATATTTCTAAAATATTTTTGATACGAGAACTGATCTTACCTCGACAAACGGCGAGGGGAGGTCAGTTTTTTGTTTAATGCTAAAGTAAAAATATGAAATATAATAGAAGATTGAAACTGTGAAATTGTTAAACTTTTTTTAAATTTAACAAAAATTTAACTAAAAGTTCACCTATTTTTTACATAAATCTTTTAGACTATATAATATGTAGTCTAAAAGATTTTAACTGTTGTATTGAATTTAAGATAGGAGGCAGTTTATGAGATATTTGTTTGAACCAGCAGTTCAAATAATGAATCGTTTGAAATATGTCTATAAATTTGGCGTTATTGGTTTATTGATTGTGTTGCAGGCGTCTGTATTAATTTATATGCTGGTATCGGAATTGAATAAGAATATCGATTTTGCAAGAAGTGAGCGAGTTGGTGTTCAATATATCAAAGCACTGACCAATTTATTCAATGAGGCACACGTATATCGTAATGTCCATTATGATTTTTTGCATGGAAATGGTGTTTTACAGGGAGAAGTGCTTGCTCAACAAGCTAAAGTGGATGACGCTTTGGCGGCGGTGGAGGCCATCGACAAGCAGGTAGCTAGTCAAATGGATACAACTTGGAAATTACAGATATTACGGCAAGATTGGCTTGCTCGTAAGCAAGCGGCAATGCAGTCTGATACTGGGCATGCGCAAGTTGCTTTTGACTTAGATAGCCGATGGCTTAATGAAGTAACGGATTTTATGCAGCATGTAGGATATCAGTCAAATTTGGCTATGGATTCTGATTTTGATACATCCTATCTTGTCGATTCTGTACTGCGAAAATTGCCTGGATTGATGTATAGCCTGAGTACAGCACAGAGTTTATCGATTCAGTTATATGATGACAATCTTTCGTCAGATAGTAGAAATCAGATGTTACAGGTAATTGGTTTGGTGCACTCTAGCTTGGAGCAGGTTGAGCATAATGTACAACTGGTATTTCGTCACAATGAAAATATAAAGGCAAAATTGAAAACATTACATACTACACTCGCAGACTCTGTGCCAATCTTCGCTTGGAATATTGAGCAAAAAACGGTGGGGCAGCAGGGGTTACCTATTCCCAAACAATTGTTGACGACTACGGGGAATCAAGCCATCGAAAATGTCGAGGCGTTAGATAAGGAAGAACTGAATGTCATTGACCAATTGCTTGTTATGAGAATTGACCAATATTCGAAATATCGAAATATAGTAGTTTGGTTTACGGGTGGTATTTTGCTACTGGTTTGTTATCTGTTCGTAGGTTTTGATATGTCAGTGCGCAAAGCGGTATATCAATTGGCTAACGTAATGGCTGGCACAGGAAAAGGTGATTTAAACCTTCGTGGCAAGATTTATTCACAAGATGAGATGGGGGCTTTGACGCATGCCATTAATAATACCTTGGATTCATTGCAGGAGATGTATCAAGAAGTGCAGTCCTCCCAGGAAAAACTTGAAATCTGGAATCAAGAGCTAGAGCAAAAGGTAGCTGAACGAACAGCGTCCTTGAGAAATCTTCTTGATCATGCAGGACAGGGGTTTCTCTCGTTTGGTGAAGACCTAATCGTTAGTGGGGAGTATAGTGCGGAGTGTGGGACAATTTTTCGCCGTGAAATTGTTGGAGCAGCTGTTCCAGCTCTAATTTATCCAGAAGATCGTGATCAACAAGTATTTCTAGAAGCTGTATTTAAAAAAATTTTGTGTGAAGAAAAAGAGTTCTTGCGGGAAACATATTTTTCTCTTTTGCCAGAAGAAGTTGTGCTAGGCAGCAGTTATGTTGGTGTGGCATATAAATTGATTGAGAATACCAATGATCGAAAGCAACAAAAAATTATGCTGATTCTCACTGACCAGACGATGCGAAAGGCTATGGAAGATCGTGTCCAAATTGAGCGAGATATTCTTGCAATGATTGTGTATGTAGTGACGCATTCAGCTGATTTTTTTGCAACTGTTAGTCAATATACAAGCTTTTGTCAAGAAGGAATGGCATGTTTGTTAAATGAGAAAAAAACAGCAGGAGATCTATTGGCAAGTTTGTTTCGAACCATACATACTTTTAAAGGCACGTTTGGTCAATTACATATGGGAAATGTTATGGCTAAATTGCATGATTTGGAGGAAAGGCTTGCTACGATTCGTTCCAATGAAATTGTGCGATTAGATCGTCAGCAGTTGTTAGAAAAGCTTAGTGATATTACACCGAAAAATATGCTTAGTTGGCTTGATGAAGACTTGGAATTATTGAAAGATAAGCTTGGTGATAGTTTTTTTCAGCAGGAAAATATGCTGGTAATTGACAATGATCGATTGTTAGAAATTGAAGAAAAAGTTCAACGGATGTTACCTTATGGCGAGAGTAACTTGCTATTGCCAGAGTTACGTCGCTTGCGGTATCAGCCGATCAAAAATTTATTGCAGTCATATCCTGACTATGTAGTTTCTTTAGCTGAACGAAACGAAAAGTCTATCCAGTCTTTTGAGATTGAGGGAGGAGAGACGCTGGTCGATCCTTTGAAATATAATGATTTTATAAAATCATTAGGACATGTTTTTCGCAATTCAATTGTTCATGGGGTGGAGTCATTTGCAGAAAGAGTAGAAAATGGTAAGGATGAAAGCGGTAAGATTACTTGTACGGTTAGAGAAAATCCATTAGGAATAACAATTGTTATTACTGATGATGGACGTGGGATGAACGTAAGCAATATTCGTGATATTGCCATAAAAAAAAGAATATGCACTGCAAAGTTGGTAAATGGTATGCAACCAGAAGAAATTATAAAGCTAATTTTTGCGGATGGTTTTTCAGGGGCAAAAGATGTTGATACGCTAGCAGGCCGTGGTGTTGGACTTTCTGCTGTGCGCACTGAACTAGAAAAACTTAATGGCTCAGTTCGTGTAAATACTATTTTGGGTGAAGGTACACAGTTTGAATTTTTCTTACCGTTTACACAAGTTGAAGAGCAGCAGCCTTATTCGATACGACAACTTGGAAATCCATTAGTACGTGCGACAGAAGTTCTTTTTAAGAAAAATGCTGGTTTGCAGTTAAATAATTGTATTTATCTAGAATCTGCGGTGGGTGGAAAACTAAAACTACGTAAGGTTACAACCTTCCTTGGTATAAAAGGACTAGGAAATTCCAGAATGGTGTTAAGCGCTGATCAGGCAGTTGTAGAACATTTGGCGGCTGAATATTTTACCGGAGATTCTATAGAAGTAACAGAAGCATCCATTGATAGAAGGCTGGAAAATATGTTATCTCATTATGCTAAAAAAATCTTTGAAGATGCAGTAAAAGAACTGCATGGACGGAGTGGGGCTGTAACGGCCGAAGCATTAGTTAGTATTCTGGCAGAAGATGCTTCAGCTAAGTATCCACAATCGGAAACTCCGACTTGGATACTTGATACCGATCTAGGAAAAATTACTTTAAGTTTGGTATTCTAGCAATGATTAAAAAATATTAAGAACAAAGAAGGGAAGAGTAAAATGGCACGAATTATGATTGTTGATGATGCCTTGATTATGAGGGTAACTTTACGCAAAATGCTTGAAAAAGCGGGACATGAGGTAGTTGGGGAAGCGATAAATGGACAACAAGCGATTGAAAATTACCCTAAATGTCAGCCTGACATAGTAACCATGGATATCACCATGCCTGGTTTAAGTGGAATTGAAGCCATGAAGTGTATTTTAGAATCTGATCAACAAGCGAATATTATCGTTGTAAGTGCGTTAGGTCAAAAATCTATTGTCTTTGAAGCCTTGAGTAATGGGGCCAAAAATTATGTGTTAAAGCCACTTTCCGAGGATAAATTGCTACCTGTTGTTGATCTGGTTTTGGAGCAGAACGGCTTGGTTAAGGTAAACTAACTTCAACAATTTTATATTTATATTATTATTGAAAAAATAAAAAATAGTAGATATGTTAGGCGGAACGCTTTTTAGCTTAACATATCTACTATTTTTTTATTTAACTGCTTATATTGATATAAGTATTCTAGATAGAATTATTAAATGCAACGGCTACAGTAGTTCCGATACCTTCATTACTTGTAATGGTTATGGTTGCAGAATGGCGATCGGCGATATTGTAGCAGATTGCTAATCCCAGTCCGGTTCCTTGTGCTTTTGTTGATAGAAAAGGGGTTCCAAGCTTATTGATAATAGCTGGAGAAATGCCGCATCCGTTATCACTGATTATCAAACTAGTTCTACCGTCCTCTTGCAATGTTTTTATTGTTACAATGCCATCTTTACTAGTTGCTTCAATTGCATTGATCACTAAATTTAAGATTAATTGTCTAATTTCTTTTTCGTCTAATAATAGAAGGTGAATCGTTTCAAGTTCAAGCTTAATCTGTACGCTTTTAAGGATTCCAGCGGCTTGAAATAGAGGCACTATTTTCTTTATTATTAGATTTAAATCCAATGTTTTTAAATCTAATTTACGATCTTTTGCCAAGGATAAGAATTCCGTAATGATTTCATTGGCACGATCTAGCTCTTCAATCATAATATCTAAGCTGGAAGTATATTTTTTAAATTCATCCTTTTTGTAGAAAAGCTGTAAGAAGCCTCTAACCGTAGTAAGGGGATTTCTAACTTCATGACCAAGACTAGCTGCCATTTCTCCGACTAAGTTTAGCCTATCTAAACGAGCCATTTCTGATTTTTGCATAGCCAGCATCGCGGCGATTTCCTTCGTTGAATTAATCACTTCATTCATTTTGTTTGTTATGGCATCAACAGTACTGAGCACTTTATCTGGATTTATTTGTTCGGCACTTACTCGCTTGGAGGAAGCAGCTACTTCCTGCATTGCCAGTGATATTTTATCAAGACTATTACTAAGTAAATTGGATTTTTCGGTTAATTTCTGCTGATGATATTTGGTTTTCGACATATTATTAGCAACGATGTAAAGTACATTTGCTGCTGCTTCCACACGCTCTTTTGATAATTGACGTATTTCTTTTATTGCTTCAAGGTATCCTGCTTCGTTAACACCGATTTCCTTGGCAATTTTACGCCATTTTCCTTCATTAGGAATATTCGTGAGGATTTGACCGCCTAATATTGTACCGATGTGTTGCCCTTCTAATATGATAGGAGCGGCAAAATCAATTAGTCCAGCATGGCATTCATACACAATTGGTTTGCCAAGACGAGCAGCCTTTTCACCGCCTCGCATATGTGATTCTGCGCAACGTTTGTCTCCACACTCTGTGGAATGGGTATAATCCATACAAAATCTTGTATAATTACTTGGCTTTGTAACAGGCTTTCCTTCAAGATCAACAGTAATACTGGCAACACCCATACCTTTAGCAAAATCATCTTGAAAATGCTGTAGAAATTTAGTGTCTATAACGTCTGCCAGTCGTATATTATTTAATTTCAAATCAGTTTTTGCGGTTGCTTTCACTTGGTTTTCTTGATCCATTCAACATCCTCCATGCCCATCACTCGTAGCCAAATCAATCTTCCGTTTTATCAGAAAAATAAATACTCAATTTAATGATTCTCCAAAGGATGAAAATTTCCTTTATATATGATTGATTATAAAAAATCTACAAAATTTTAAAAAAAGCAGGGGATTATTATCATTAACTAGAATTATACTTGTATAATAGTCGGAATAGTATGAAAACTGGGGGCGGACAGGATGAGAAGCATACAGACAAAACTAATCGTAGTTATTTTGAGCATATTCCTAGTATCAATGAGTATTTTAGGTGGGCTGAACTACTGGCGAGCAAGGCAGATTATTATGGAAAATCTAAATGTTGAAATTGCAGAAACTGCGAAAACTCATGCAGGTGATGTTGGAGACTGGTTAAAGGCAAGGCAGGCAGAGTTAGTTATTGTGTCTGTTTCTCCACAGGTGCAGAGTGGTGATTTCGCGGTGATGATGCCTTTTTTAGTCAATGCGGCAAAAACTAATATTGCATATGATGCTATCGGCTACATCAAGCTGGATGGTGAGAATATAAATTCCTTAGGATCACATGGTACTTTAGCTGATAGAGAGTACTATCAAAAAGCGATTAAGGGAGAAATTGCTATTTCGGATCCGGTGGTATCT
>JARBTT010000106.1 GCA_029240055.1 Anaerosinus sp. | reverse complement strand
AGAAATGGAAAAAATTTAATCAGTGTGAATGGTTGTCATATTACACTTGCGCTTTTAAAAACATTAGGTGAAAAGTTGGTGGATATTCATGGGCAGCATGAGAATCAAGCCTTACTGAAACCTGGAGGCCAATTTTCAATCGTCGATAATTATAATCCAGCAATTAAGGATAAGTTAGTTGGATATCGTCAAACTTTCAATGAATGGCGTAAGCAAATTGATGTTTTAGACAAAAAAGAAACTGACTCTAGAGAGCATGCACAACGTATTGATATGTTAAAATGGCAAACGGATGAGATTGCAGCGGCAAAGCTAAAAGATCATGAGGATGATGAATTAGAAGCCGAAATTAAGTTACTATCTAATTCAGAAAAAATAGCTGACTTAGTAAAACGATCTTATATTTTATTAGAACAAGGGGATAAAGGGCATAGTGCGATTATTCCATCCTTGGTTGAATTGAAAAAAAATATAGAAATGATCAGTCGCTATGATGAACGTGCGAGTAATAATTTATCAATTATTACAGAGGCACTTTGTCAATTAGAAGAATGTAATTATGATATCAGAAGTTATGGAGAAAACTTGGATTACACACCAGAACGCCTTATAAAATTGCAAGAGCGTATGGATGTAATTTATAAATTACGTAAAAAATATGGAGCGACGATAGAAGACGTTTTACTTTATTACAAAAAAGCAAAAGATGAGTTGTCTGATATTGAAAATTATGACCAGATCATAGCAGATTTAAAAGCAGATATAGCACGAATAGAAAATAAATTAATTGCAATCGGTAAAGAATTAACTTTGCTAAGAAGTAAAGTTGCAATAGAGCTAGCAACGGAAATTCAGAGCCATTTAATTCATTTGGGTATGCCAAATGCGAATCTTATGATTGCTGTAAAGCAATTAGGTAAATTGAATCAAAATGGTGCCGATGATATTGTGATGCTATTTTCTGCAAATGCAGGGGAAGAGCCTAAGGTAATGCAAAAAGTTGCCTCTGGTGGTGAGCTATCGCGAATTGCTTTGGCAATAAAGGCGGTCTGCGCTGCAAAGGATAACATTGGTGTTATGATTTTTGATGAAATTGATACAGGAATTGGTGGCAAAACGGCGCAGATGGTAGCAGAACGTATTGCTATGGTAGCAGTACATAAGCAAGTTCTTTGTATTACGCATTTGCCGCAGATTGCTTGTATGGCAGATTGCCATATTTATATTGACAAGCAGGTACAAGAAGGTAAAACGACAACCAAAATAAAACGATTATTAGGCAATGAACAAATCAATGAACTTGCACGTATGGCATCCGGGTCGGATGTTACGGAAACTTCACTCAATAATGCTTCCGAGATGCTTCAACATGCAATTATAAAAAAAGAAAAATGGGAAAATAAAGCACATACTTAAAAGTATGTGCTTTATTCTGTGTATTGCTTGATTTTAAAATTCCATGTTAAAAACATACTAGTTTGTCAGAATAATCCCCACTTTATTCGGGAAATTATAAGTTAAATTAGTTTTTAATTTATAATTAATAAATAAGGTGTGGTGAAAATATGTTTAAAATAAAGTGGCAGACGTTTATTGGTTTTACACTTGCAACTTTAATAGTAGTATTTACAACTTCTCCACAGTTTCGAACTATTTACGCATTACCAAAGTATATGACTATTTTTGAAGATGAAATTGCCTTTTGGGAAGTTCAATATCCATTGACCATAGATGTGCATGAAAGTATTGAAGACACATTACATGTAAAATCAATTACAACGGAAAATTTTTTTTCGAAACCAGTGTTTCTAGAACCATTAAAACATGGTCAAGCCATAGTTGATTTTAAGTTGTTTGGATTTATACCAGTAAAACAGGTTGAGGTAGATGTAGTTGCGCCTATTAAAGTGATCGCAGGTGGACAATCAATCGGTGTTATTTTAAAATCGGAAGGTGTATTGGTAGTAGGTAGTTCTCCGGTCGTTTCTATCGATGGAAGTGTAACAAATCCAGCCAAAAAGGCAGGGATTCAGGTAGGAGATCGTATTTTGCAAATTAATGATATAACGGTCCATCGTGATGTTGAAGTTGCAGAAATTCTAGACCGTTGTGGCAATGACCAGAAAGTTGCAAGTATTTTATTAAAACGAAATGAAGAAAATGTTTATGTGCAGATTAAGCCGATTTTATGTCCAGACACCAAGCGATATAGAATTGGTCTATTTGTTCGGGATAGTGCTGTTGGCGTTGGTACATTAACTTTTTTTGATCCTAAAAGCTTTGTCTATGGAGCATTGGGTCATGTTATCACTGATAGTGATACGAATCAACCGATCCCTTGTGGTGATGGAAAAATTGTTCCAGCTAATGTTTCAGGTATTCAATCTGGAAAAAACGGACAGCCAGGTGAAAAGATAGGAAATTTTATTGAAGAAGATCAGTTAATTGGCAATATTGAAAAGAACACACAGTTTGGCATATATGGTAAAATCAATGCTGAGAAGATAGATTCTGTTTTTTCAGAGCCAATAGAAGTTGCTTCGATGAATCAAATTCAACCCGGCTATGCAGAAATGTTAACTGTTATCGATGGACAAACAATAGAACGATTTGCCATTCAAATAGAAAAAGTCAATATGCAAAACTATCCGGAAGGTAAAGGCATTGTTGTCAAAGTGATTGACGAACGTCTATTAGCGAGAACAGGGGGCATCGTACAAGGAATGAGTGGCAGTCCTATCATTCAAAATGAAAAAATAGTTGGAGCCATTACACATGTCTTTGTTCATGATCCGACGAAAGGATATGGGTGTTTCATGGATTGGATGCTCATGGAAAGTGGTATCATTTCTAAAAAGAATCTAAATGAAAATCAACGGTTGTTTAGTGGTTTAACGCAAATAGTCATATGATTATTTGCGTATCTCATTTCTATTAAGAAAAGAAGAGATGATTTATTATTTTTTTAATTATAATGCCAATAATCGTAAATTATATTATAATAATGTAATGAACTAAGTCTTTGCTGGTATAATTTTCACGTTTTACATAATTAATTTAATTTTTTGGATTTTTTTTACATGTTAGGAAGGAATTGACCAATCGTTGTCGAATTACATAATCTATGTTCTTATAAAGTGCAAGGAGAGGATATTGAGTGATTAAAGAAAAAATTCGTGTTGCTGTAGCAGATGATAATCGAGAATTTGTAGGGATTATCCAGGAGTATCTTTCAGAACAACCCGATATTGAAGTAGCAGGGGTTGCTTATAATGGTGAAGAAATCTTAGAAATTATTGAGGCTGAGGAACCAGATGTTATTATATTAGATATCATCATGCCTCATCTTGATGGAATTGGTGTTTTAGAGCACATCAATGTTTCGCCATTAAAACGTCCTAAAATTATCATGTTAACAGCTTTTGGACAGGAAAGTATTACACAACGAGTAGTAGAATTAGGCGCCGATTATTATGTTTTAAAACCGTTTAATATGGAAGTATTGTTAAGTCGTATTAGACAATTAGCAGGAACAATTACTGAACAACGTCCATTGGTAGCGCAGGCAATCAAAGCACATCCGATTGATATTGAAGTTACGAATATTATCAGAGAAATTGGTATTCCTGCTCATATCAAAGGCTATCAATATTTGCGTGATGCAATTATCATGATTGTTAATGAAGTTGAACTTTTGGGTGCTGTAACGAAAGTGTTATATCCATTGATTGCAGAAAAATATTCTACAACGCCAAGTCGGGTTGAGAGAGCAATTCGTCATGCAATTGAAGTTGCTTGGGGCAGAGGAAATATGGATATGATTAATAAGATATTTGGTTATACAATAAAATTAGAAAAAGGTAAGCCAACCAATTCTGAGTTTATGGCAATGATTGCGGATAAGCTTAGAATGGAGATGCGTGCATAAAATAAGAATTCCGTCACTTTGTGGCGGGATTTTTATTTTATAGGTAAAAAGGGATTATTTTCTTTAAATGTGATAGACTAAGATATTGATGTTAGATTATCAATAATACTATCGGAGGTTGCAAGGGTATGAGCAAAGAATTAGAAGAAAAATTTATTAAAGCAGAACATGTTTTTGATGGTCAATTATTAAAAGTGCGGAAAGATACAGTTTTATTACCAAATGGTAAAGAGGCTACGCGTGAATGGATTGAACATCCAGGTGCTGTTGCTGTCGTACCTATTTTAAATGATGGTAGGATCGCTATGGTAAAGCAATATCGTTATCCAATGGGGAAAGTTACCTTAGAAGTTCCTGCAGGAAAATTGGATCAAGGTGAGGCCCCTGATAAATGTGTAATGCGTGAATTGAAAGAGGAAACTGGCTATACAGCAAACAAAATTAGAAAGATAGCTACAATTGGAACGACAATGGCATTTTCCAATGAAGTTATTCATATTTATGTTGCAGAAGACTTGGTAGAAGGTGAAGCGTGTCCCGACGAAGATGAATTTATCAATGTTGAGAAATATACCAAGGAAGAATTACATACAATGATCAAAGATGGGACGATTGATGATGCCAAAAGTTTAGTTGCAATTCTCATGGCAAATCTATAAAAAGGACAACATGGTATAATTGAAATCCTCTTTGCATAGAGTTAACAAGGTTAATGATGCAGGGAGGATTTTTTATGCTCGCATATTTTCGGCAAGGATTAAACGGATATATAAAAAATAATATTGTTAAGTTTTTTTTCGTAATATTAATATTCAGTATTGGTGTTGTATTTGGGGCAATGGCGATAAAAGTTCTACCAGATGGACAAAAAAGTGAATTAGCTGGGTATTTAAATATCTTTTTTCAAGATATTGCAACACATACGGAGTATGGATTAGATTTGTTTTTGACCGTACTATGGAATAATCTTAAAATAATTTTTCTTATTTGGATTTTAGGATTTACAATTATTGGAGTGCCGTTTATTTTATTTATTGTTTTTACACGTGGCTTTATTATTGGTTTTACAGTAGGTTTGCTAGTAAACGAGTTCGTTTTAAAAGGATTGTTATTTGCCTTTGTTGCGATTTTACCGCATAATTTTATCGCTGTTCCTATTTTGATACTGATGAGTATTTTCTCTATTAGTTTTTCAATTCAAATTATTAACAAGAAAAAACAAATCAATTCTAAGTTACTGGCAAATTCTATTAATTATACTATCATCTGTCTTCTCTTATGTGTTGGGATGCTAATAAGTTCTTTGATTGAAGTTTATATATCACCTGTTTTTATGAAACTTGTAGCAGGTTTATTCTAATGATGAATAAAAAATCTTAAACTGAATATTTATTTTATTAATCAGTATTAGTGAGGATGATAGAAATGCTAGTAATCTTTGGTCAGAAAAAAATCGCAAAATTTATTAAGATTATTTGTGTTGTTATTATACTAGCTGTTATTTTATTTTATATTTTACCAAAATTGATTAGTCATTTATTATTTATTGATCCCCATGACAATAATATACATTTTAATAACTATCAAGCACCATTGCGTGTAGAAAATATTTTGATTTTTGATCGTTTAAAAGGAAAATATTGAATTTTTCGACAATAGGAGACAGGGAAATAAGATTTTATGTGGAATAAGTCAAGTGTGTATGTATAATTGAAATAGCTAAATGCAGAAAAAATATGAAATCGATAAGCCGGTAAAGGATGGTAGACATGGAAGGTTATGTTGATCAATTTATTAATTATTTGGCAGTTGATCGTGGTTTGGCAAAAAACACCTTGGAATCTTATGGGCGCGATTTAAGACAATTTCAAACATATTTACAAAATGGTAAATTTGAGGATATTAAAGATTCCAGTAGAACGACCATTGTAGATTACTTGAATAGCTTAAAGACGCAAGGAAAAGCGGTTTCAACTATATCACGTAATATAGCTGCCCTGAAATCTTTTTATCAATATTTGGTTAAAGAAAATTATTTAGAGCATGATCCTGCTGAAAAATTGGAAACGCCAAAATTAGAAAAAAAGTTGCCTAAAATACTTACTATTGCTGAAGTGGAAGAATTATTAAAGCAACCTAATGTAAGATTGTCTGTAGGTCTTCGAGATAAGGCAATGTTAGAGCTTTTATATGCTACAGGAATTCGTGTATCAGAAATTATTGCCTTAAACATTTCAGATGTTAATCTAGATATGGGGTATGTAAAATGTTATGGGAAGGGTTCCAAAGAGCGTATTGTACCACTCGGATCAATTGCAGTAAAAAGCGTTCATGAGTATATTAATAAAGGACGTTCAAAAATTGTTCGTACATATGAAGAACCAGCACTATTCCTTAATCATCACGGAAATCGTTTAACTAGACAGGGATTCTGGAAAATTATAAAGAAGTATGCTAGCCAAGCAAACATTGTTAAGGAAATCACACCACATACGCTTAGACATTCTTTTGCAACACATTTGTTAGAGAATGGGGCAGATTTACGATCAGTACAAGAAATGCTTGGGCATGCTGACATTTCTACAACCCAAATTTATACGCAAGTAACCAAAAATCCATTAAAAGAAGTATATGATAAAACCCACCCACGTGCATAATAGAGATTTTTTGTAACTATAATTTTCTGCATTTGATTTAGCTTTTAATGAAAATAATGACTTAAATTATTATAAAATAGCAAAAATAGGATTGTTTTATAGGCAGTCCTATTTTTATTGCTTTGTAGCAGGAAAAAAATTCCTTTTATAGAATAACTATAAGTAATTATTTTATATTTATAGTTCAGAAGGAGGATGAGGATGAAAATAACCACAGCAATAAACAAAGGTGTATTAATCGTTAAAGTTATTGGTGAGTTTGATATGCATGGAGCAGATTGTTTTCGTGAATCCGTAGATGAGTACCTAAATAATATGGGGATAAAAGACGTAGTAATTGATTTAGAAGAGGTTTTATTTATTGATAGTTCAGGAATTGGAGTAATCTTAGGACGATATAAAAAAATTATGCATTTAAAAGGGAAAATATGTTTAGTAGGTGTCCAAGATCCTGTGAAAAAAATATTGGAATTATCAGGTGTATTAAAGATTTTAAAGATTTATGATAGCGAATTTGAAGCGGTTTCATGTTTATAAGGAGGGCGTCATGCAAATAAAAAATCAAGTTAAAGTGTCATTACAAAGTCTAAGTGAAAATATCGGGATTGCAAGATTAGTTGCAGCTACATTTTCGGCGCAAGCAAATTTCACCTTAAGTGAAGTTGAAGAAATAAAGGTTGCAATATCTGAGGCAGTATCCAATGCAGTGATTCATGCATATGAAAAGAGTGATGAAATCGTTGAACTTATTTTTAATTTATATATTGATAAGGTGGAATATATGATTATTGATCATGGTAAAGGAATTGCTGATATTGTAGAAGCAAGAAAACCTTCTTATTCTAGCGATCCAGAAAGAATGGGATTGGGATTTGCTTTTATGGAGTCCTTCATGGATGAGTTAGAGATAAGTTCGGAAGTAGGTAAGGGTACTACTGTTAGACTGGTTAAAAAAATATCTAATCATGATATACATTAGGTAGGTGCATTATGCTAGATGATGAAGAACTAAGTGTATTCATTACAAAAGCACAATCTGGCGATGCTATGGCAAAAGAATATATTTTAAAAGAAAATATAAACCTAGTCCGGAGTATCGTCCATAGGTTTGCGAATCGTGGATATGAATGGGATGATTTGTTTCAAATAGGATGTATCGGATTAATTAAGTCTATTGATCGATTTGATAAAAGCTTTAATGTGAAGTTTTCTACCTATGCTGTTCCGATGATTATTGGTGAGATTAGACGATTTATGCGTGATGATAATCCAATTAAAGTAAGTCGGCCAATCAAGGATATTGCCTATAAAGTGCATAAAACACAAGAATGTTTGCAAGGTATATTAGGAAGAGATCCAACTGTTCATGAAATTGCTGCTAAAATAGATTTAGCACCGCAAGAAATTGTAGCAGCATTAGAGGCGGTACAACCTATTATTTCACTTTATGAGCCAACGATGAATGATCGTGGCGATCAATTATTTCTTTTAGATCAAATAAAAGCAAGTGATTGCTTAGAAAACTGTAATTTAGAAAAAATAGCAATACAAGAGATCCTAAAAGATTTATCGGAAAAAGAGCGTAATGTTATTATGTTGCGTTTTTATAAAGATAAGACACAAGCAGAGATTGCTAAAATGATTGGTTTATCACAAGTACAAGTATCTAGAATTGAGAAACAAGCATTGAAAAGAATAAGAATGCTTTTATAGATCTTAAAAAGATCTATTTTTTTTGCTGTACTTGTGAATATAAAAAATTATTGTGTAAAGAATAATGGTTGAAGTTTATTAATATGGAGGGTAAATATTGTGGTTGTAAAAGTAATTGAATTGGTAGGTAATTCTCATCATAATTGGACAGATGCGGTTGATAACGCCGTGAGTGAAGCCTCAAAAACGATTGATAACATTTTAGGTATTGAAGTAACCAATTTTACTGCTAATGTCAATGATGGACATATTGTAGAGTATCGTGCGGATGTGAAATTAGCATTTAAGGTAAAAAATTAACGATTATGAAAAGAGTACCAATGGGTGCTCTTTTCTCCTATTCAAGCAATGGTTAGGAGGAGAGATTCTTTTGCAGAAAAAGAAAGCTGAAGAAAAAGTAAAAAAGCAATATCAAGATAAAGTCGATAAAATCATACCAAAACCGCCAATGATGAAAAACTTGCTGTGGGCATTTTTTGTTGGCGGAACCATTTGTGTAATCGGACAATTTGTTCAAGATTATTTTATGTCTATGGCAATTGCTAAGAAAGATGCGGCAGCTTGTACCTCGGTGGTAATGGTATTTTTAGGAGCATTTTTAACGGGGATTGGTATTTATGATGAAATTGGCAAGAGAGGTGGGGCAGGGTCTGTAGTACCGATTACAGGGTTTGCAAATTCTATTGTTGCATGTGCGATGGAATTTAAAAGAGAAGGTTTTGTATTTGGGATTGGGGCAAAAATGTTTGTAATAGCAGGACCTGTTATTGTATATGGACTTGTTGCTGCTTTTGTTGTAGGGATTATTCATTGGTTTAGAGTCTTTTATTAATCTCTTGAAAGAAGGGTTTAT
>JARBTT010000105.1 GCA_029240055.1 Anaerosinus sp. | reverse complement strand
TTTTTGATATTACTTACTAATGTAGTCGCGAAGGTATTACGATAATTTGCATAGGTATTAAATAAATTGTAAAAAGCAGATTTGCGAACTTCACGATCTTTTGAGCGGATAAAAGCATTATAACGTCCTTCACTTAATTGAATATTAGCACCATTTTCCGTTAAAGTCTCAGGAAATATCATATCAGCATTAGTTAACATGCTATATATATTGGTTGGAATTTTCATTAATTCACTGGTTTTAGCCAAAAGTTCTTCTTCTATTGGCGATAATACATGTTTATTTTGTCGTAATAAGTCCTCAAAATAAAATCTGTATTTATTCAACTCCGGCGTAGTAGCTATAAATGATTTGAAACTTTCTGCAGGGATAGCAACTAATTCTGGTTCGATAAAAGAAGTTGCAGCAGAAACCTCAGCAAGTAGACTTTCTATCCTTGCAGTCATTGCTTGATACGTAGAATTTTTAGCATCACCATCGCGGTGCATTCTAGCATAAGCAAATAAAGAATTTGCTTTAATACTAAGTTTATCACGTAGTTCTAAGCATTTTAATAAAGAATCACTATTTACAAGTGAATTTTTGTAAGTGGAGATATTGTTTATTAATTCTTTTGTTTGTTCATAATCAGATTGAAAAATCATTTCATCAGAGTAAAGATCAGTTAATTTCCATTTAAATTTAGCATCAATTTGATCACGTGTTGGCACCTGAGTTGAATTTGCCTGATCGGCATCTGTAGCAGAATTATAATGTATGTTTGCTGAATAAAATTTTTCGTACATTTTTGACTCCTTTTGGTATTATTTAATGAAACTATAATAATATCACCATATATTTATATTATTATACACCAATTTAATCCTAAGAAATGTTGAAACTCTGAAGTAAATAAAAATTTAATGATTCTTCTAGAAAAATAAATGGAAATAAATTGATTTTATAAAATGGAATACTTAGAATTTTCGCTATGCAAACAAATTTTAAAAATATGCCTTATTTATCATTTTTATTTGGTATGGTATGATTAGGAATGTTTTTATACTTTAAAGTAACGAACAATTCCATTATAAATACTTTCGGCAATTTTATTGCGACCATCATTACTCGCCAATAATAATTCTTCTTCTGGATTGGATATAAATGCTGTTTCAACTAAAATAGCGGGCATCGTTGTATAGCGAAGAATATAAAAACTGGCAAATCTGGTTCCTCGATCGTTTGTATTTAATTCATTCGTTAGTGCTTTTTGTACATGATTAGCCAGCTCAATTGCCTGTTCATTTCCATAATGAAATGTAGTTGTACCTGAAGCGACAGCACTAGAGAAAGAATCATTATGGATGCTAACGAAAATATCAGCGTCAGAATCATTGGCAATTGTAACCCGCTTACTTAATAAATCATTTCTTGATAGGTCAGGATAAGAAAGATCTTGATCTGAGGAACGTGTCATAATGACGTTAGCACCGTTATTCTCAAGTTTTTCTTTCAATAAAATTGCGATAGAGAGCGTATTATCTTTTTCCATTGTTCCACTCGGACCAAGTGCGCCAGAATCGTTGCCACCATGACCGGCATCAATGCAAATAATTTTGTCTTGTAAACGAATACTTTCTAATTCTTCTAGCACTGGCATTAGTAAATCAGAAATAGTTGAAACGGCATTTGTTTTTGACGTTGAGACATAAATAATTTCTTTATTTGGATCATATAATGTTTGCCAATTTAATAATCGTGCGAGACTTTTCATCGTAACCAATAGATCTTTTGTTGTACGAGGATTTGCAGACAGTTTTTGTCCATCAACAACAATTCGCATAAATACACCACCTTCATATTGAGTTTGGTGTATACTATTATTTTAGGGTATATTAAGTGCTATGAGACAATGGTAATAATAAATAGAGGTGAAATAAATTGAAGGTTATTCTAACAACTTTAAATGCAAAATATACACATTCTTCCTTAGCAATTCGTTATTTAAAAGAATATTGTAAGACAGTATGTGAAGTGGAAATTCAGGAGTTTAGCATTAACAATGGTATTTTAGATATTTTAAGTCAACTGTTTGAGGTAAAACCAGATATTATTGGGTTTGCCTGTTATATTTGGAACATTGAAATGACGATGAAACTGGTGAATTTATTAAAAAAAGTTTTACCAAATATAACTATTATTTGTGGTGGACCAGAAGTGTCGTACCAACCAGAAGGATTTTTTAGAGAAAATCCAAGCATCGATTACATTATTCAGGGCGAAGGGGAAGAAACTTTATATCATTTATTAACGCAGTTAAAATTAGGACGAACAATGGAAGATATTCCAGCACTGACGTATTATAATGAAGAAAATCAAATTGTAAGTAGTAATGCTGTTGTAGTAAAAAATTTAGATACGATACCGTTTCCTTATCATGATGAAGATATTATAGCATTAAAAGATAAAATCATTTACTATGAAAGTTCTAGAGGGTGTCCATTTTCTTGTCAATATTGTTTATCAAGTGCAACACAGGGAGTTCGTTTTTTTAGCATTGATAGAGTTTTAGATGAGCTAAGATTTTTTATTCGCCATAATGTTCGTCAAGTGAAATTCGTCGATCGAACTTTTAATGCGAAGAAAAGTCACTATATGCAAATACTTAAATTTTTAGTAGTACAAAAGTGTAAAACCAATTTTCATTTTGAAATAGCTGCAGATCTTTTAGATGCTGAGGTATTAGATATATTAGAATTAATGCCGGTTGGGCGGGTGCAATTAGAAATTGGGGTGCAATCCACGAATGAAGTTACACTAGATAACATTTGTCGTACAAACAATTGGAATAAAATTGTTCATAACGTAACGAGAATCTTATCTTTTGACAATATTCATTTACATTTAGATTTAATTATTGGTTTACCAAATGAAGATTATAAATCATTTCAGAAATCATTCAATGATGTATATAGTCTAAAACCTCATATGTTACAAATTGGCTTTTTAAAATTATTGAAAGGTTCAGGAATTAGTTTAAATAGAAAGAAACATGGTTATGTATTTATGGATATTGCACCATATCAGGTACTAGCTAATGATTATATGTCTTATGAAGAAGTTAGAAAGTTACATATTTTAGAGGAAATATTTGAACAGTACTACAATAGTGGACGCTTTAGAAATTCAACGCAGTTTCTCATTGCTTTAAAAGGCGGTAATGCATTTATATTTTATGATGCATTGACAGAGTATTGGCAGAAAAGAGGGTTACACCTAGTAGCGCATACAACTAAATCGCTTTATAAATATTTATATGAATTTTGTGAGGAAAAGTATCCTGAAAAAGCAGAAGTATTAAAAGAAATTTTAAAATTTGATGCGTTATTGTCTGACAAGGCAGGTATAAGACCGGACTTTTTAGACTGGAATGAAGAAAAGTATAATAATGCAACATCCTATTTTTGGCGTGAAAAAGGTGCAGAACAATATCTTGACCAGTATAAATTTACTACTTGGCGTGATATTAAGAAAAAATATCATATTGAAGTATTCAAGATTGATATCGTTGCATTTATGAAAACAAAAAAATTAGTTACAGCCAATTTGCCTGTGCTATTTTTCTTTGCAGAAGATGTGACAACGTATCAAGTCATTAAAGAAAAGGATTTTTGGCAGGGAGAAGTATAAATGTTATATAATGTTTACTCAGATTATTTAAAAAATCGTTATGGTGAAAAAGTATATAAGTTACCAGTTGGGTTACCAGTAACTTGTCCAAATCGTGATGGTGCTTGTGGATCAACTGGTTGTACTTTTTGTGGAGAAATCGGGGCGGGATATGAAAATTTACCTGCTGATATGACGGTAAATGAGCAATTACTTACAAATAAGGCTCATATAAAACCAAAGTATAAAGCAGAAAAATTTATCGCTTATTTTCAAAATTTTAGTAACACATATCTGCCAATTGAAAAATTAAAGAATTATGTCGAAGAAGCATGCCATGAGGACGTTGTGGGGGTTGCACTTGCAACTCGCCCAGATTGTGTCAATGATCGATACTTAGAAATGTTAGCTGAAATAAGAAAGAAAAACAATATTGATATTTGTATTGAACTTGGTTTACAAAGTGTAAATTATCATTCGTTAATTAAAGTGAAACGTGGGCATACCTTAGCGGAATTTTTAGATGCAACGTATAGAATTAAAAGCTATGGGCTAGAAGTATGTGCACATTTAATTTTAAATTTACCTTGGGATGATACGATCGATGTTATTGAAAATGCAAAAGTTTTATCAGCAATAAAGGTTGACCAAGTAAAATTACATGCATTGTATATCGTAAAAGGGACACAAATGGCGCGTGAATATGAGGCTGGACAATTAGAGCTAATATCAAGAGAAGAATATATCGAACGGGTGATTACTTTTTTAGAATATCTAAATAAAGATATTGTTGTACAACGCTTAATTGGTAGAGCACCGGAAAGTAATACGTTATTTAGTAATTGGAAAACAGGGTGGTGGAAAATCCGAGATACAATTACAAAAACGATGGAGGAAAGAAATACATATCAAGGACGCCTTTGCAACTATTTAAATGGATCTGCAGTACAAAAATATTTGTAGTTTAATACTTTTGTGTAGATTTGGTGTATTGTAAAAATAATACGATTTACGCTATGCTAGTGAAGCTCCGTATGAAAGTGCCGAAGATAATAAAAAGGTGCAAGCAATACTGGAAAATAATAAAGAATGGCACGAGCTAGGTCATTGACATTATAACGCTAAATTAGTATAATTTATTTTAATATTAATGAAATGCTATGACTAGGATAAGTAAATTCGTAATGCTTTTTAGAGAGCTGTGGTTAGGTGCAACACAGTAAGGATGCGAATGGAAATACACCTAGGAGCAGTAAACTGAAAAATGTTCTATTTAGTAGGTTGATACGGGTAGCTGCGTTATTGGCTTCAAAGTTTTATTTGCGAAAGCAAATATGAATTTGGGTGGTACCACGAGTATAATCGCTCGTCCCTATTATAGGGACGAGCTTTTTGTTTTATAAATTAATTTTACGTTTGGAGGAATTTTTGTGAGTGTTATCGACGTTTTAAAAGAGCGTGGTTTTATCGCGCAAATGACACATGAAGAAGAAATTGAGAAATTATTTCAAAATGAGAAAGTAACTTTTTATATTGGTTTTGATCCAACAGCAGACAGTTTACATGTAGGGCATTTCTTAGGCATGATGGTAATGGCACATTTGCAACGTGCAGGGCATAGACCGATTTGTTTAATTGGTGGTGGCACAGGAACAGTTGGCGATCCATCTGGTAAAACAGATATGCGAAAAATGTTAACCGATGAGCAAATTGAACATAATTGTAATTGTTTTAAAAAGCAAATGCAAAAATTTATTGATTTTACAGATGATAAGGCGTTGATGATGAATAATGCAGAATGGCTTTTAAAATTAAATTATGTTGAATTGTTACGAAATGTTGGAGCACATTTTTCCGTTAATAGAATGTTAGCAGCAGAATGTTACAAGCAAAGAATGGAAAAAGGTCTTACTTTTCTAGAGTTTAATTACATGATTATGCAAGCCTATGATTTTTGGGAATTAAACAATAGATGTAATTGTAAATTGCAAATGGGCGGGGATGACCAATGGTCTAACATCATTGCTGGTGTAGAGCTAATTAGACGCAAAGAAAGTAAACCAGCGTATGGCTTAACCTTTAAACTTCTTACAACTAGTGAAGGTAAGAAAATGGGTAAAACTGAAAAAGGTGCATTATGGCTTGATCCAGAAAAAACATCACCATATGACTTCTACCAATATTGGCGTAATATTGATGATGCTGATGTTGAAAAATGTTTAGCATTGTTAACATTTTTGCCGATGGATGAGGTAAGACGTTTAGGTCAGTTTAAAGATAAGGAAATTAATGAAGCAAAAAAAGTTTTAGCGTATGAAGTAACAAAGCTAATTCATAACGAAGATGAAGCTTTAAAAGCTAAGCAAGCAGCAGAAGCATTATTTGGCGGTGCAGGAAATTTAGATAATGTTCCTACTATTAAAGTAGCACGAGAAGATATCGGTGCTAAAATTTTGGATATCTTATCAAGAGAAAAAGTTTTTGCTTCAAAAAGTGAAGGGCGTAGGTTGATTACACAAGGTGGTTTATCGATCAATGATGAAAAAGTAACAGATATTGAAATGGTGATAGCTAATGAATTGTTTAATGATAATAGCTTATTAGTGAAAAAAGGTAAGAAAAATTATTACCGTATCATTGTTGAATCATAACGATAATATTTTGCGAAGTTATGAATAATATGATAAAATTAACATTGCTAATTTTTTATTAAAGGGAGCGGTATTTTTATGTCAGGACATTCCAAGTGGGCTAATATTAAACACAAAAAAGGTAGAGTAGATGCTGTTCGTGGTAAAGTCACTACAAAGATTGGTCGTGAAATTACTGTTGCAGTTAGAATGGGTGGGAGTGATCCTACTGGTAATATGAAATTAAAATTGGCTTTGGCAAAAGCAAAAGCCAATAATGTACCTAAAGACAATATTCAAAGAGCTATTCAAAAAGGTCTGGGCTCAGTAGATGGCAACAATTATGAAGAAATGATTTACGAAGGTTATGGGCCTGCCGGTAGTGCTGTTATGATTGAAGTTATGACTGATAATCGTAATCGTACAGCGGCTGATGTACGCCATATTTTTTCAAAAAATGGTGGTAACCTTGGTGAAACCGGTTGTGTCGGTTGGATGTTTAATAAAAAATGTATATTTGTTGTTGAAAAAGAGAATTTTGATAATGAAGAAGAATTAATGATGCTAGCGTTAGATGCTGGCGCTGACGATTTTAAAGTTGAAGATGATGTTTTTGAAATCATAGGTGCCCCAGAAGAGTTTGATAAGATTCAACAAATGCTTGATGATAATAAAATTGAAGCCGCTGTGGCAGAAATCAGCATGATTCCTGATAATACAATTAAATTAGAAGGTACTGATGCAACAAAAATGTTAAGAATGATTGAAGCATTGGAAGATCATGACGATGTACAAGAAGTTTATGCAAATTACGATATTGATGATGAATTATTAGACTAATAATACCCGTAAGGAATATTTTGTATAATTTTCTATGCTTTTGGTAATAATGAGCCTAACATCACTTTTAAGGAGTGTTTAATGTTGGAGCATCTAAATTTTACTAAAAAGCAAGCAGTTATAGTTGTGACAATGATTTTTTTTCTAGGTATTGGTTGTTTCTTGTGGTGGTTTACGAATGATGATCATAATAATATAAATTCTCGGGACCAAGAAGTAAGCGTAATTGATAATAAAATAAAGGTGAAAGCAAGCACAGTGATTGTTCAAACTTTTTTTTATAGTAAATGTAATGAACAAGAAACTATACAAGTCAAGCCAGATAAAAATTTAATTGGTATGGATTATAAAGATTTTCAAAGTCAATATAGCAAATGGAATATTGAGACTTTCAATGAAGAAAAAATAACAATGAGCTTGCAAGTGAATGATTATTGCAGAGAACATAAGGCTAATATGTTTTTGGGGATTAAGGATGGGTACGTTGCAATATTTTATGGCAAACCTGGTCCGAAAGCAATTTTAAAAGAAGTAACACAAACCCCAATTAATAAACTGCAACCTCAAGCTGTTGAGGAAATAAAACAAGGGTTGTTATTTTCATCGAAAGCCGAAATGCTCTATATTCTCGAAGGTATGCAATCAAAATAATCTAGCAGGGACTAAATTTTCGGATTTGGTCCCTGCTTTTTGTGTGAATAATTTTTAGAAATATTATATAATGAACAAAGAAATTACTAGAGGAATCTATAGAGACATTGTCGAACTTATAAATTTTAGTATGTATGTTCGATAAATAGTTAGATAGTAAAGGAAATAGATATGTTAACTTTAGGTATAGACCCCGGAACAGCAATTTGTGGATATGGTCTTGTCGAGATGACTGGTAATCACTTAAAAGCAATTGAGTATGGTGCGGTGATTACCAGTCCGAAGAGTAAACCTGAGGACCGATTGTTAAAAATTTATAATGAATTGGATGCTATTATAAAAAAGTACCAACCAGATGTTATGGGAGTTGAACAATTATTTTTTAATAAAAATATAACCACAGCAATACCAGTTGGGCAAGCACGTGGTGTTATTTTATTGGCAGCCGCAGTAAATGGGATTGAGATTGTGGAGCGTACGCCTTTACAAGTAAAACAATCGGTGGTTGGTTATGGCAAAGCAACCAAAGAACAGGTTATTTATATGGTAGAAAAGTTGCTTAATTTACCGAAAAAACCCCATCCTGATGATGTCGCCGATGCCTTAGCAGTTGCGATATGCACAACACATTGTATAGATAGTATAGCTTGGAGAAATAAATTATGATTGGATATGTACGTGGTACGATAAGCCACATTATGATAGATACTTGTTTTGTTGATGTTCAAGGCGTTGGGTATCGAGTTTTTATAGCCTCTTCAACGAGGCAGAAATTGATGCTAAATAAAGAAATTACATTATTTACATATTTAAATGTGCGCGAAGATGCGATGAATTTATATGGATTTTATACGCAAACAGAATATGATTTGTTTTTAAAACTTATTTCTGTATCAGGTATTGGTCCGAAAGTTGCTCTCGGAATGATGTCAACAATTACAGTTGAGATGTTATGCAAATCAATTAGTCAAAAAAATATTACTGCGCTTACCAAGTTACCGGGAATAGGTAAGAAAACAGCAGAACGATTGATTTTAGAGTTGCATGATAAAATGGGCTTTGCATTAACAGAAGATGCACCAGAAGCTTTAATTATTGATACAGCAGATCATACCGATATTATTTCTGAGACGAGTCAAGCATTAGCGGCGCTTGGGTATACCCAAGTAGAATTTATGCCGATCTTGCGTAAAATTGGTGAGATCAAATCAGTAGAAGAAGCAATTAGAACGGTATTGAAAGAGTTTGCTAGGAGGTAGCAATGGACGATTTTGAAGATAGAATTGTCATTGGTGAAGAACAGGAAGTTGATCAATGGCAATATAGCTTAAGACCAAGAAAATTAGTTGAATACATTGGACAAGATAAGGTCAAAGATAATTTATCAATATTTGTGCAAGCAGCTTTATCTCGTGGCGAGGC
>JARBTT010000104.1 GCA_029240055.1 Anaerosinus sp. | reverse complement strand
CCCTCCTACTTAAATTCGTTAATAGTATAGACAAAAATATAATTAAAATACAAAAACCTTCTTAAAGTTGATTTCTCAAATTTAAGAAGGTTTTATTTGACTAAACTTCCATAATGATTGGCAATATCATTGGACGACGTCTTGTACGTTCATACAGATATTTACCAAGTGTATCACGTACATTCGCTTTAATTGTAGCCCATTCAGTAATACTGTTTAATTCACATTTTTCTAAAGCTTGTTTTACTTTTTCTTTTGCCTCATGCATTAATTCTTCTGATTCTCGAACATAAACAAATCCACGTGAAACAATATCAGGACCTGCAACAACACAGCCTTGTTCTTTGTCCATAGTAACAACAATAATTAAGATGCCATCTTGTGAAAGTTGTCTACGATCCCGCAGAACGATGTTTCCAACATCACCAACACCCAATCCATCAACTAGAACATTTCCTGCTGTTACTTTACCAACAACAGCACCCTTGTCGCGAGAGAATTCCATCACTTGTCCATTTTCACTAACAAAAATATTTTCTTTTGACATGCCTAACTCTTGTGCTAACTTAGAGTGTTTTATCAAATGACGATATTCACCATGAACTGGAATAAAAAATTTCGGACGAATTAAATTATGCATTAATTTTAATTCTTCTTGGCTAGCATGACCAGAAACATGAATGCCACAAGATTTTTCATATACAACATTAGCACCTTGCTTTAACAAATTATCAATTGTACGAGAAACCAATTTTTCATTACCTGGAATAGGTGTAGCAGATATAATCACAGTATCTCCCGGCACAATACCTACTTTTCTGTGATCAGACATCGCCATTCTGGTTAGAGCAGACATCGGTTCTCCTTGGCTACCTGTTGTAATAATAACCACATTTGAAGATGGATAGTTATTTATTTCATCAATATCAATTAGTACACCTTCAGGAATGATTAAATAGCCTAACTCCAAAGAAATATTAACAACGTTAACCATACTACGCCCTAAAACAGCAACTTTTCGTTTATATTTACAGGCCATATCAACAGCTTGC
Organism: Anaerosinus sp.; assembly: GCA_029240055.1. Lineage (GTDB taxonomy): Bacteria > Bacillota > Negativicutes > JARBTT01 > JARBTT01 > JARBTT01. Next base: position 8,184 of record JARBTT010000104.1, on the reverse strand, counting down.
TGTATGCGATGTACATTTGATGAGAATGTAGCTATAATAATACGCTCTCTTGCCGCATAAAAAGCCTCATCAAAAGCAACGCCAACCGATTTTTCACTAGGTGTATGCCCAGGTCTTTCTGCGTTAGTGCTATCAGCCATCAAGACCAAAACACCTTGATCACCAAGTTCAGCAAACTTATGAAAATCAGTTACTTTACCATCAACTGGAGTTTGATCAAATTTGAAATCACCCGTATGTACGATCGTACCAATCGGAGTTTTAATGTATAACCCAACTGCATCGGCGATACTGTGACTTACACGAATAAATCCAACTTTAAAGCACCCTTCATGAATAATATCGCCAGGGTCAACTGCTACTAAATTACTCGAATCTACATTATTTTCTTTTAATCTGCCTTCCAAAATACCTAATGTTAATTTCGTGCCATACACTGGCACATTAATATGTTTTAAAACATAAGGTAGCGCACCAATATGATCTTCATGACCATGTGTCAGCACGATCGCTTTTATTAAATCACGATTTTCTAATAAATATGTGATATCAGGGATAACTAAATCAATACCTAACATATCATCATCAGGAAACATCAAACCACAATCAATAATAATTATTTCGTCCCCAACTCTAATTACAGTTAAGTTTTTACCTATTTCACCCAATCCACCAAGTGGAATAATTTGAATTTTTTGTGGTAATTTTGTCAAAAAAAACTACACCTCCGATTAAATTATATATATTATTACTTATATCAGGTTCGCACCGTACAAATTAAAAGAAGTAATGATGAATCGACCGTTCAGCTCACTTATATATACATTATAACTTATCTAACTATATACAACAAGCAGAATTATTGTTCAAAATTATTATGCTCACTTTTCACTTAATAAATACAACTCATCCTAAAAGGATGAGTTGTATTTATTAAGTGCTTAAATTCATTTATTTAAGTAGCCAAATGAAATTTTTCATGCAAAGCTTCTAACGATTTTTTTAAATGTTTCTTTTCCACTAAACAAGATATTGACGTATGAGAATCTACAGTTTGTAAAATTTCAATTTTATTATCTGAAAGTGCCTCGATAAAGTTGGCCATAACACCTGGGACTTCTCTCATACCACCACCAACAACAGATACTTTTGCACAATCAAGAACAAATTCAACTTTATATCCTAATGACTCAAATTTTCTTTGTACGCAGTGCATAAAGCTTTGTGCAATAGTAAACATCAGTTGACCAGGAGAAACGTTAATTAAATCAACACTAATTCCTTCTGCCGCTAAAAGCTTAAATACGTTTACACTTGCATGATCGTCAAGATTAAACATTTTAATTTGACATATATCCGTTAGATAGGTCACGCTTGTGGCAACTTTATCAAAGACTTTATTTGAATTACTTGCTTCGTCAGTAAAATTGCCAATTAAAGTTCCTTCTGCTTCCGAAAAAGTAGATTTTATCATCATTGGAATGTTTTTCTGCATAGCAATTTCGACAGCTCTAGGGTGAATCACCTTTGCACCTTGATGTGCTATTTGACAAATCTCACTATAATTTATTTTATCTAATATTTTTGCATCACTAACTAGACGAGGATCCGCAGTCATAATGCCGTCAACATCCGTATAAATCTCTATCATTTCAGCCCCAAGAGCTACCCCCAAAGCGGAAGCAGTTGTATCACTGCCACCACGCCCAAAGGTTGTAAAATCACCATTGCTATTAACACCCTGAAAACCACAAACCACCGGAACTTTATCTTTTGTCAGCAAGTCAAGAATGCTTTCGGTATTAATGTCATGTATACGTGCACTATTAAAGTTGGAATCTGTTATAATACCTGCTTGCCCCCCAGTCAGCATAACCGCATCAAGCCCATTTGCTTGCAATACAGCAGCCATAACAACCGCAGAAATCATCTCTCCACAACACATAATTTGATCTAACTCTCGTTCTTTAACCTCGGGATTTTCACGTTTAACCAATTCAATTAACGTGTCCGTAGCATAACTCTCTCCTTTACGCCCCATAGCAGAAACAACAACTACAGGTAAAAAACCTTTTTCTTTCGCCTTGAGTATTTTATTTACAATTAAACTACGACTACTTTTTGTTGCAACCGAGGTTCCACCAAATTTTTGGATAATGATCCTCATTATTTACACCTCAAAACATATTATGTTCAATCATATATTCCGCAATTTGAAGCGCATTTAAAGCTGCACCTTTGCGAATTTGATCACCAACAACCCATAAGTTCAATCCATGAGTTATAGAATAATCTTTCCTAATCCGGCCAACAAATACCTCATTTTTACTTGATGTATAAAGCGGCATTGGATATTCCATTTCATCAGGGCTATCTTGAACAATTACGCCAGCAAAATCAGCCAAAGCTTTTTTTGCTTCTTCAACGCTTAATTCACTTTCTAATTCAAGATTGATAGATTCTGCATGACTCCGATACACAGGAACACGAATTGTAGTTGCAGTAATCCCCATATTATAGTCATCCATAATTTTATGAGTTTCATCAATCATTTTCATTTCTTCTTTAGTATATAAATTATCTTTAAATACATCAATTTGTGGAATTAAGTTAAATGCAATTTGATAATGTTTTGGAAGACTTGCTCCAGGTAAAATATTAGCTACAACTGGATTGCCTTCAGCAATTGCTTTAACCTGATTTTCTAATTCTTCAATTGCTTCTTTACCACCACCTGAAACTGCTTGATACGTAGAAACAACAACTCTTTTAATTTTCACTTTATTATAAATTGGTTTTAATGCCATTGTCATAATAATTGTAGAACAGTTTGGATTTGCAATAATACCTTTATGTTTACTAATTGCCTCTGGATTTACTTCGGGAACAACTAGTGGAACTTCTGGATCCATACGAAATGTGCTAGAATTATCAATTACAACCGCGCCTGCTTTTACAGCTGCCGGTGCAAATGTCTTGCTAGCAGATCCACCAGCAAATAATGCGATTTGGACATCTTTAAATGATTCTTCAGTTGCTTCTTCTACCACATAGTCTTTACCCATGAAATTAATTACTTTGCCAGCTGAACGTTTTGAAGCAAGTAATTTAAGATTATTAAAAGGAAAATTACGTTCCTCAATTAAAGTCAAAAATTCTTGACCTACTGCGCCCGTTGCACCTAAAATTGCTACATTATACTTAGTCATATACAAAACTCTCCTTATACAAATAAATTAAACTTTGAATTAATCTAGTATATTCTCTAAACCACAAACTAGGCCCTCTAAATTAACAACTTTCTTACAAGCAAGTACCACTCCAGGCATAAAAGAATCACGATTAATAGAATCATGACGAATAGTTAAAGTTTGACCAAGTCCACCAAAAATAACTTCTTGATGCGCTACATAACCTGGTAAACGTACACTATGTATACGTATGCCATCAAAATCGCCCCCCCTAGAACCAGGAATCTTTTCCACTTCATCAGGATGACCTTGCGGCATACTTTTACGTACTTCACTAATTAATTCAGCTGTACGTAATGCAGTACCTGATGGAGCATCTAATTTTTGATCATGATGAAGTTCAATGATTTCTACATTTGGTAAATATTTTGCAACTTCTGTTGATAATTTTATCATCAAAACTGCACCGATTGCAAAATTTGGTGCAATAAAAGCTCCTTTATTATTTCCCTCACAAAGTTTATTAATCTCATTTTTATCATCATCTGATAAACCCGTCGTACCAATTACAGGGCAAACACTATTTTTTAATGCTATACGCACATTTTCCATAACAACAGCAGGTCTTGTAAAATCAACCATAACATCAGGTTTTACATTGTTTATTACATTTTGCAAATCAGAATCAACAATAATACCTGTTTTTGCAACACCAATTAGATCCCCAATATCTTCTCCACTATTAACATCTACAGCGCCTACTAGTTCCAATTCTGGATCATGATAAACTGCATTTAAGACAGCTCTCCCCATCTTTCCAAAAGCTCCACTTACAATTACTTTAATCAAAATATCGACCTCCTGATTTAATCTAAAAAAATAAAAAGCCGATGAGCGTATTCTCATCGGCGGCTACAACAAATGAAACCACTAGGATAAAATAAAATATTTTATTCCACATGAGATAGCACTCCATCAAATATTTGATGACAGTTTAATATCTATTAAATATTAGACCAGCATTAGCAACTATGGTATTTACCAACACTTCGGCGAACAACCCTTTCCTTTTCGTTCATCGTTACCAAACTCCCTAAAAGTACTCTTATTGACCGCACCTCTACTCCACCCTACACAGGATTTTTATTTAATTTACGTTAATTTTATACCAACAATTCCTAAAGTGTCAATAAAAATTAACTATCAGCTCGCAATTTTCCACCTTGTCCCAAATGCGTTGTTGTCATTTCTCTAATAATAATTGAAACAGCACTTTGTGGACAATTAGCTGTCTCTGATATTGCTTCAGTAACTCTTTTTACTAACTCTCTTCGCTGTTCTACTGTACGTCCTTCTAACATATCTATTTGTACTATTGGCATATTGCTTACCCCCATATTATAGTATTTACAATATTAATTATCATTCACCATAAATAGATAAATACCTGCCATTCGATAAAACTTTTTAACTTTAAATTTAACGCATGGCATAAGATACAGTAATTTTATTAATAAGTACACAATCTCTATAGTATGAACAAAAATATTTTTATTTTCTGGTATAAACAAAATTATTTTTGTTCATACTACTATTGTAAATTTTCTCCTCTCCCATATCTGGCGGCACTAGCCGCCATTTTTTTTGTTTAATTATTTATGATATCTTTAAAATGTTCATGATATTGTAATAACAAAACCTGCTCAACAAATTGCAATAGATTTTTATCAACAACTGTTTTTAACGCTGCTTTCCTAGCTTGTAATAAAATATCTAAATCACCGAGAATATCTGCAATTTTTAAATCAGGCAAGCCATGTTGTCTACTGCCAAAAAACTGTCCTGGACCACGCAATTTTAAATCTTCTTCTGCTAGAATAAAACCATCCTGTGTTTTCTCCATAACCAGCAAACGTTCTTTTGTATTTTGATTTTTACTTTCTGTGAGTAAAATACAATAAGATTGATATTCACCTCTACCGATTCGCCCTCTTAGTTGATGTAATTGTGCTAGTCCAAATCGTTCTGCTCCTTCAATCACCATAATACTAGCATTCGGAACATTCACACCGACTTCAATAACTGTAGTAGCAACCAAGAGCTTTACAGCACCACTATAAAAATCAGACATGACTTTCTCTTTATCTTTTTTTCCTAGCTTCCCATGTATTAACCCACAAGCCACCTCTTTAAATATACCCGTTTTTAATTCTTCAAATAATTCCGTGGCAGCTTGCGTATCAATATTTTCAGATACCTCAATTAAGGGACAAACAACATAGGCTTGCCGACCTTTTTTTATTTGCTCTAAAACAAATTGATAGATTTGAGGTCGTTTATCCAATTGACGAATGAAGGTTCTAATTGGTTTACGCCCTGGTGGTAGCTCTTTTATAACTGAAATATCAAGATCCCCGTATACAGTAAGTGTCATCGTTCTTGGTATTGGGGTAGCCGTCATAACCAAGACATCAGGCATATGACCTTTTTCTTGTAATAAAGTACGTTGTTGAACCCCAAAACGATGTTGCTCATCCGTAATAACCAGACCAATACTTTTAAATTCTACATCTTCTTGAATTAATGCGTGTGTACCAACAACAATATTAACTTCACCTGATTTAATTTCTTCTATCATCTTTTCACGATTTTTTTTTGTTAACTTACCACTCAACAGCACAACATTAATGTCAAACGGTAATAACAAATTCGTTATTGTTTGATAATGCTGTTCAGCCAAAATTTCTGTTGGAACCATCAAAGCACCTTGGTAGCCATTTTCTACTGTTTTTACTAATGCCAACGTAGCAATAATTGTTTTTCCTGAACCAACATCGCCTTGTAATAAACGTTGCATTGGAAGGTTGCGTTCCATATCAAAAGTAATTTCTCTCAGCACCTGTTTTTGATCTTTTGTTAACTCAAATGGAATTCTATCGTAAACAGCTTTACTTAATGTACTATTTAACAAATGTTTTATTCCTAAATTACCAGTTTTGTTTTTAATTTTCATAATAGCCAAACCACATTGAATTAAGTACAATTCTTCAAAAACCAAACGCTCCCGTGCTTTAGCTAAATCATTGTTATTATCAGGAAAATGAATATTTCTAATAGCCTGCTCCCGACTAATTAATTGATATTCCTCTAAAACACCTTTAGGTATTGTTTCTTCAAGAAATAAAAATCTTCCAAGAACTTCATTAACCAATTGGCGCAAAAATTTTTGTGTAATCACTTCATTCGTAGCATAAACAGGAACAATCTTATTTCTATGATTTGCTTCTTGCTCATCTAAGACTTCATATTCCACATTATTCATTGCAAGTTGACCGTAACTATAACTCACCTTACCTGTAGCAATAATCTTTTTTCCTATAGAAAGTTGTTTCTTTATAAATGGCTGATTAAACCAAACCAATTGAATAAATCCAGTTTCATCACCAACAGTAACTTTTACTAGCTTTAATCCGCGCCGTATATTACTTTCCGTAATATTGATGATTGCACCAGAAATGGTTTCTAAATTACCTGCAACCATATTAGTGATCTTTTTAATGACACTTCTATCCTCATAACGTCGCGGATAGTGCGTTATTAAATCGTTAATCGTAAATATATTTAACTTAGCTAATGCTAAACTTTTCGCTGAGCCGACACCTTTTAAAGTTTGAATTTTTTGATTTAAAAGCATTTCCACACATCTCACCTCGCCTCAATAACCATTATATATTTTAACATATTAAATTCAAGGACTTCAATCTTTATAAAATAAGCTTCCCTTATTGCACTAAATTCACCTAATTAATATAATCAATGGTGCTCTTCATGATCAAATACCATAAATACATAAAAAGAGACACATCTTAAATCAATGTTATCAAAAAAACGTTGCAATACATAACAGTTTTATGATAAAATACACGTATTACGTATGAGGATATCTTGTCCTTCGTTAAAGGAGGTGGAATAAATGGCAAGTTTTTGTGAAGTCTGTACAAAAGGTGTAACTGCTGGTAACAATGTAAGTCACTCTCATCTTAAAACAAAACGCACTTGGAAACCAAATATCCAACGTGTTCGTGCTGTAGTTAACGGTGATGTTAAAAGAGTAAACGTTTGTACTCGTTGCCTACGTTCCGGTAAAGTTCAACGCGCAATCTAATCAATATTATATTGCATAAAAATAAAAGGACTGTCTTTACAGTCCTTTATTTTTATGCTCATTTTAGCATTATAAAGATGATAAAATTACTTCTAATTCACTTTTGACAAATTGATATTTTTCTCCGCAAAAATGACAACACACCTCTGCCTTACCATCCTCGATCAATGAAGACAACTCTTTTTTACCCAAGCTAATCAGCACTTTTTCAATTTTCGTTTTAGAACATTGGCATTTAAATTGGAGATCAGTTTTTTCAAAATAATTAACATTCATATTTTGAAAAATTTCTGCAATGATCCCTTTTGCATCTAATCCTTCATGAATCATTTGCGATACTGGCTTTAATGTTTGAAGGTTTTTTTCTAATATATCTATGGCTTTATCTTCAACATTTGGTAACGCTTGAATAAAAAAACCTCCGGCTGCTAAAACCTTAAGTTCAGTGCCTATTAATACACCTAATCCAACACTTGATGGCGTCTGCTCAGAAATAGACAAGTATTGTGTAATATCCTCGGCAATTTCACCACTTACTAGTTCTGCACTGCCTGTGAAAGGTTGTTTTAAACCTGTAAAACGAGTTAAAGAGATCATGCCTTTTCCAACTGCTTCACCAACTGCTAATTTACCATTGTTCAATGGTAAATCTATTTGTGGATTATCCACATAACCACGAACAATACCGTCTCCATTTGCATCAGCAACAACTCGTCCTAATATGCCATCACCTGCAATCTTCAAAGTAACACATTCACTTGTTTTTAAATTCGCTGCTAATAACAAAGCCCCCGTCATAGTTCTACCTAACGCTGCCGTAGCAATCGG
>JARBTT010000103.1 GCA_029240055.1 Anaerosinus sp. | reverse complement strand
AATCTTGGCGAAAAAGATGTGTTATTTATTGATGAAATTCATCGGTTATCAAGACATGTTGAAGAAGTTTTATACTCCGCAATGGAAGATTTTGCTCTTGATATTATTATCGGGAAAGGTCCAAGCGCCCGTTCCATTCGTTTAGATATCGCGCCATTTACTTTAATCGGTGCGACGACCAAAGCAGGTGCACTTGCAGCTCCACTACGTGATCGTTTCGGTGTAATTTCACGTTTAGAATATTATGAACCAAAAGCCTTGATTCATATTATCAAAAGAGCTGCTGAAATTCTAAATATTGCGATTGAGGATAGAGGCGCACTTGAAATTGCAAAACGGTCCAGAGGAACACCGCGAATTGCCAATCGTTTGTTAAAACGTGTTAGAGATTTTGCTCAGATTACAGGTGATGGTGTTATTACCGATAGTGTTGCGGATAAGGCACTAGTGATGTTGGAGGTTGATAAATGTGGGCTTGACAATACAGATCGAACCATGTTACTTACGATAATAGAAAAGTTTAATGGCGGTCCAGTAGGTCTTGATACATTAGCAGCATCTATCAGTGAAGAAACGGATACGATCGAAGATATTTATGAACCGTATTTATTACAGCTTGGTTTTATCAATCGAACTCCGCGTGGGCGAGTTGCAACGTTAGCGGCATATCAACATCTTGGAATCCCCTTGAATAAGAGTGAAGAATTGTCAAAATAATATACTTTAGAGGTTTGGTGAGATCTATGAAAATGTTATTACATATGTGTTGCGGTCCATGTTCCGCATTTCCATTAAAAAAACTACGTGAAATGGGGTATGAACCTACGGGCTATTTTTTTAATCCGAACATTCATCCTTATAAAGAATTTATGCATCGATTAGAAACAGCAAAAGAATTTGCTGATAAAATGAATTTAGAAATAATTACAGATAATAATTATACACTAGAAGAATTTTTGCGAAGCGCTTTAAACGCTGCTAATGGGCGTTGTAGTATGTGCTATGAATTGCGTTTACGCCAAGCAGCTAGGTTTGCAAAAGAAAATAGTTATGACTGCTTTACGACAAGTTTGCTTGTAAGTCCATATCAAAAACATGAAGTAATCACTGAAATAGCAAAAAAAGTTGCTGAGGAAGAGAACATCGCCTTTGTTTATGAAGATTTTCGTCCAGGTTGGTATGATGGGGTGAAAATTAGCCGTGATTTAGAATTGTACCGTCAACCTTATTGTGGATGTATTTTTAGTGAAAAAGAACGTTACTGCAAAGCAAAGTGAGAAATATTTGCTATATTAAAATCTTGAGGTGATTCTAGATTGAAATTACATAAAATATGCCTACTGTGTATGCTACTATTATTTAGTAATCTTAATAGCATCTTTGCAAGTTCATCAGCTGAATTATATTTATCTGAGCCCAATATACGAGTTGGGCTGTGGACAAAACAATCTAGTGTTTATATATCAGGAGAAGCTCCATTTACTTTAAAAAATCTAGACAATAGCCAAGTTGTTGGTCATTATGAAGCAAATGCTAAGGTCTTTGTTACCGTCAAGGATGATAAAGTAATGGTAAACGATAAAATTATAAATTTAAAAGCCCTGGAAATAAGTCTACAAGAAAATAATGTAGATGCTGGAATTAACGTAAATAAGAAAAAATACCGTGGTAAAGTTACCATTTCTAACGTAAATAAAGGCGGATTGACGGTAATTAACACATTACCAATTGAACAATACTTATATAGTATTGTTCCTAGTGAAATGCCAGCATCTTGGCACATTGAGGCAGTAAAATCACAGGCTGTTGCAGCCAGGACGTTCGCATTAAACAATATGCATAAACATGAAGCAGAAGGTTATGATGTATGTGCAACGACGCATTGTCAAGTATATAATGGGAAAACAGTGGAAATGGATAGAAGCACAAAAGCTGTCGATGATACAAATGGATTGGTAATGCTTTATAAAGGAAAACCGATTTCAGCTGTTTTTCATAGTAGTGCGGGTGGACGAACTGAAAATTGTGAAGACGTGTGGGGTACGTATTTACCATATTTACGCTCGGTAGAAGATTATGATCAAGGTGCGCCTAATTATAAATGGGAAAAGAAAATGACACCGAGCGAAGTGCAAAATAAGTTGCAAGCTGCCGGTTATAACATTGGTACATTACAGGCAATTGAAGTTTCGCCACTGAATAAAGATAGCAAAGCTGACGATAGAAGTTCGACTGGTCGCATCAAGACAATGTGCTTTATTGGTGATAAAGGTAGCATCAGTCTTGAAGGTAGTAAAGTTAGGAGTATCCTTGGTTTAAATAGTACGTTATTTGATGTTAGTCTTATCGTTCCAAATGAGAAAAAGATTGATGTGCAGATTGGTATGTATTATAAAAAAGATATTGATGTCAATTTGCCGCCGTATAAAGAAAAAGGTCTGCTTAACGACAAAGAAAATATCAGAAGAATTACGGGACGAACAGGAGAACTTGTTTTATTTAATGGATTTGGTTGGGGGCACGGGTTAGGCTTATCTCAATGGGGCGCAAAAGCAATGGCTGAAAAAGTGCCAGAAACTGATAGCTTATATTTTAAAGAAATATTAAGACATTATTATCAAGGAATAGAAATAAAGAAAGTATATTAATTTTATGAGGAGTAAAGTATGTTATTATCAGATTTTGATTATGATTTGCCAGAAGAATTGATTGCGCAAACCCCATGCGAATTGCGAGATCATTCGAGATTATTAGTAGTAGATAAAAAAGATGAGACTTTAGAACATAAACGATTTTATAATTTGAAAGAATATCTTGTGCCAGGAGATACGTTAATTTTTAATGATACAAGAGTAATTCCGGCACGATTGGTTGGTAGCAAAGCTGAAACTGGTGGAAAAGTAGAAGTATTTCTACTTGCTCGTCAAACTGGCGATGAATGGGAAGTCCTTGTAAAGCCAGGGAAAAAAGCTCGAGTCGGTACAGTGATTGAGTTTGGTGATGAACTATCATGTGAAGTGATGAGTAACACTGATTTCGGCGGCAGAATTGTAAAGTTTCATTTTAATGGTATCTTTGAGGAAATCCTAGATCGCTTAGGACAAACGCCATTGCCGCCATATATAAAACAAACATTAGAAGATAAGGAAAGATATCAAACTGTTTATGCACGTGAACGCGGTTCGGCAGCAGCTCCTACAGCGGGTTTACATTTCACAAAAGAAATGTTAGAAGAAATAAAAGCAATGGGAGTAAATTTAGGCTTTATTACGTTACATGTTGGACTAGGAACATTCCGCCCAGTCAATGTGGATAAAATTGAAGACCATGTAATGCATAGAGAATATTATTGTGTACCTGAAGAAACGTCAGAGTTAATTAATGAAACGAAACAACGTGGTGGTAGAGTTATTGCAGTGGGAACTACGGCAATTCGCACACTAGAATCAGCGAGTAAGAAAAAAAACCATATTGAAAAAGCAAGTGGATGGACAGAAATTTTCATCTATCCAGGTTATGAATTTAAAATCATCGATGCAATAATAACAAACTTTCATTTGCCAAAATCTACGTTATTAATGCTCATTAGTGCCTTTGCAAAAAAAGAGGTTGTTTTTAAAGCTTATGAAGAAGCGGTTAAAGAAAAATATCGATTTTTTAGCTTTGGTGATGCAATGCTCATAAAATAGAGAAATAGGAGGATTTATTTTGGCGGTAAAATACGAATTAGTGAAAGAATGTTCAAAGACTGGTGCACGGGCGGGGCGATTGCATACACCGCACGGTGTGTTTGATACACCAATTTTCATGCCAGTTGGGACGCAAGCTACTGTAAAATCTATATCACCGCATGAGTTGATGGATATGGGTGCAGGCATTATTTTGAGTAACACCTATCATTTGTTTTTAAGACCAGGCGATGATTTAGTAAAAGAAGCTGGTGGCTTACATAAATTTATGAATTGGGATCGTGGTATTTTAACCGATAGTGGTGGCTTTCAAGTCTTTAGTTTAGGGGCACTAAGAAAAATTACTGAAGAGGGTGTTACGTTTAGGTCTCATATTGATGGCTCTAAACAGTTCCTGTCACCAGAAGTTGCAACAAAAGTACAAATGAATTTAGGTGCAGATATTATCATGGCTTTTGATGAATGTGTACCTTATCCGGCTGATCACGATTATGCACGCAAATCAACGGAAAGAACTACTCGGTGGGCAAAACGCTGTAAAGACACATTGACACGGCAGGATCAAGCTTTATTTGGTATCGTACAAGGTGGAATGCATAAAGACTTGCGTACGATGAGTGTACGTGATTTAGTAGAACTTGATTTTCCTGGATATGCTGTTGGTGGCTTAAGTGTCGGAGAACCGAAAGATTTGATGTATGAAATCTTAGAATATACTGTATGTCAATTGCCAAAAGATAAACCTCGTTATCTCATGGGAGTAGGAACACCTGATTGTTTAGTAGAAGGTGTTATGCATGGAATTGATATGTTTGACTGTGTATTTCCAACACGTGTGGCGAGAAATGGTACAGCAATGACGTGGAAAGGAAGGCTAGTCGCTAAAAATGCTGAATATGCCAGAGATTTTAGACCAATTGATAGTGATTGCGGTTGCTATGCTTGTCAAAATTTCTCCAGAGCGTATATTAGACATTTGTTAAAAACAGATGAGATCTTTGGTTTGCGTTTAATGACGATACATAATTTGTATTTTTTATTGGACTTTATGCGTAAAATGCGCCAGGCTATTATAGAAGAGCATTTTCCTGAATTTAGAAGTGAATTTTTAGCAAACTATCAACGTTAAAAAGGACTTTAAAAAAAATCGTCGAAAGTAGACTTAAGTGATTAAAAATAAGATAGCTTTAGTGGAGGGATTTTACGTGGATTTGAACCCAGAAATGATGAATATGTTAGTTTCTTATGGACCGATTGTTGTGATGATTGTAATTTTTTATTTTATGTTGTACAGACCTCAGAAAAAAGAACAAAGTCGTCGCAAAGAAATGCTAGATAGCCTTAAAAAAGGTAATAAAGTTATGACAATTGGTGGAATTTATGGTGAAGTTACGGCAATTAAAGAAAATATTGTTACTGTAAAAATTGCGGATAAAGTAGAAATAGAAGTTGCAAGAGCATCTATAAATACCAATGTAACCCAAGAAAAAAAGGCTGAACAATAAAGTTTTGGACGAATTACAAATTGAGAAGAAAAAATTACGTAAAGATATTTTAAAAATACGACGTAATTTAGCATATGTTACAATTGAATTTGAAAGCAATGCAATTATAAATCATCTCAAACGCAGTGAATTGTTTGAAAGTTCAAAGACAGTCATGTGTTATTTGTCAATGAAAGATGAAGTACAAACCTATGAAATAGTCGATTATGCTCTAAAACAAGGTAAATCAGTTTGTGTTCCATATATACGAGATAGAGCCGGTATTATGGATGCAGTTGTTATTCAAGACTTAAATGAATTGGTTCGAGGCGATTTCGATATATTAACAGGTAATCCATTAAATATGAATATAGTTAATACTGAAGAAATTGACTTGCTTATTATGCCAGGTGTTGCTTTTGATCGATATGGGCATCGTCTTGGTATGGGAGCTGGTTTTTATGATCGGTTCTTAGATAAAGCGAATTGCACCAAGTTGGTGGGGCTTGCTCTTTCTTGCCAAGTGCTTGATGTTGTCCCTAGTATGCCACATGATTATTCAGTTCATTATCTTGTGACCAAAGATGGAATAATAAATTGCAAAACAGGCAAAATGTAGCTAGTTTACATTTTGCCTGTTTTGTGATAGACAGGAGAAAATATGGAAATAAAAATTGGCATAGCAAAAACTACAAAATATGCTGTATCGCATTCTGGTGATAGTGTGGAATTTTCAGAACGCCCACAAGGTGGAATTTCTACAATTTTAGCAGATGGGCAAGGTAGTGGTAAATCAGGTAAAAATACAAGCACTTTAGTTGTAAATAAGGCTGTATCTTTAATCGCAGATGGTACGCGGGATGGTGCAGTTGCCCGCGCAGTACATGATTATTTATATGCAGTTAAAAATGGTCAGGTTTCTTGCACTCTTACTATTTTTAGTGCGGACTTTGAAACTGATACCATTGTTATTAGTAGAAATTCGAACTGTCCAACGATTGTCAAAACAGCAGATTATACTACTGTTTATGATGACGAAGTGAATCCGATTGGTGTGCATCGTCACATGAAACCGCTCGTTTATCAAGTGCCACTAGAAATGGGGATGTTGTTAGTCTCTTATTCAGATGGTATCCAGTCAGCAGGGAAAAAACGTGGAAAAGAATTTGACTTTAAACGCATATTAAAAATCATTGAAGAAAATACTGTGGAAGATACGGAATTTATTGCAGATAGTATCCTTGAATACGCTTTATCATTAGATGATGATCGGCCTGGAGATGATATGACTGTTGTTGTAATGGGAATTAGTGATAAAGAGTATACTAACAAAATACGGCGTGTTAATATTTCTTTTCCGTATTAGAAGGTGAAAAATATGCTTGTTGCCATTGTAGGAGTATGTGCATCAGGAAAAACAACACTAGTAAAAGGCTTAAGAGATGCTGGGATTGATGCGTATAACGTAGCACAAGAACATTCGTGCATCAAGAAGTTCTGGAATAGAAAAAAACCTGATCTACTTATTATGATTGATGTGACACTCTCAGCCATAAAAAAAAGACGCTTTGTTACTTGGGATGAAGATCGGTTAGTGGTTCAACATGAACGTCTACGTGATGCAAGAGAAAATGCTAATTTATATATCCAGACAGATGAACTTAGTAGAGAAGAAGTCCTTCAAACAATACTAAACTTTATTAGGGGGAAAAATAATGTCAAGGATAACGATACAGGATTTAAGGAAAGATCATGAAATTAGTGTTTATTTGAAATGTAGTACAGAATATCTTGGAAAATTGGGATTTACTGAGCATGGAAAACGGCACGTGTCTATTGTTGCAAAACGTGCAAGAGAAATATTAGAAGTTTTAGGATATTCAGTACGGGATTGCGAGCTTGCTGAAATGGCGGGGTATTTGCATGATATTGCAAATCTTGTGAATCGTTTCAACCATGGTGGAATGGGAGCTATAATGGCGTACAATATTTTAACAAGGCTGCAAATGCAACCAGAGGAAATTGCACTTGTTATTTCGGCAATTGGTAACCATGAGGAAGAACGTGGTAATGCGGTAAACCATGTCGCTTCAGCGTTGATTTTAGCTGATAAATCAGATGTTCATCGTACACGCGTTACCAATACAGATTTTGCAACTTTTGAAATTCATGATAGAGTTAATTTTGCAGCTGAAAGTTCGGTCATTCAAGTTGATGCCGAAAATCGTACGATTAAATTACTGTTAACAATTGATACAAAAATCTGTCCGGTAATGGAGTATTTTGAAATATTTTTAGATCGTATGATCATGTGTAGAAGGGCGGCAGCTTTCTTAAAATGTAGATTCGGTCTAGTTATTAATGAAAATGAATTGTTATGATAGTTAACCACGAATTGACATAATCATAATTGGGCGACTATAATAAATCATGTATTATTGATTGGATTGTAAATGGGGGGAAATTTAGTTGAGAAAGAAAAATTTTGCTAAGCTCACGATGATAGTAATTGCTATAATTGGCGTTTTTTGCTATTATATATCACCGTTAGCTCACTCGATTAAGCAAGGTTTAGACTTGCAAGGTGGTACTCACGTAGTTCTTGAAGCAGTTGATACTCCAGAAGCGCCTGTAAATGAAGACGCAGTGCAAAGAGTCGTCAAAATCATTGAAAAACGTGTTAACGAATTAGGTTTGACAGAACCAATTATTCAACGACAAGGGGAACGTAGAATTATCGTTGAGTTACCAGGGGTAAAGGACCCTGAAAAAGCAATTGAAATTTTGGGTAAAACAGCAATGCTAGAATTTCAAGATGATAGTGGTGTTACGGTTATGACTGGTCAAGATTTAAAAGATGCAAAAGCACAGATTGACCAATCAAATCAAAATTTAGTTGCTTTAGAATTTTCCGATGAAGGTGGTAAAAAATTTGCCGATTTAACTGCAAAGAATGTTGGTAAAAATATTGCTATTCTTTTAGATAAGCAAATATTAACTAATCCAAATGTAAAAGAAGCAATTACTGGTGGTAAAGCTGTAATCACAGGGTCAAGAACGCTTGAAGAAGCGCAACGATTAGCACTTTTGCTTCGTTCTGGGTCACTTCCTGTAAAAGTGGATATTATTGAAACTAGAACAGTTGGACCAACACTTGGACAAGATTCTAAAGATAAAAGTGAATTTGCTTTTGCCATTGGAATTGGTGCGATTATTTTCTTTATGTTAGCTTTCTATCGTTTATCTGGTTTCATTGCCAATATTGCATTAATGGCATATGTATTAATGCTATTGGTTGCATTGAAAATGTTAGACGCAACTTTAACGTTACCGGGGATAGCCGGAATTATCTTATCCATTGGTATGGCGGTTGATGCCAATGTTTTGATATTTGAAAGATTTAAAGAAGAATATAAATTAGGTAAAACTTTGATGTCAGCTATGGATTCAGGCTTTTCTAGAGCTTTTGCAACAATTTTTGATTCTAATTTAACAACATTAATTACAGCAGGAGTACTTTTCTTTTTAGGAACAGGTACGATTAAAGGATTTGCAATTACATTGGGCATAGGTATTGTTTTAAGTATGATTACAGCCATTACATTTACACAATATTTGTTAAAACTTCTAATTAGTTCGAAGATCTTTAAAGATGGTAGAGCTTATGGTGCGTTAGGGGTGAAAAATAATGAAAAAGTTTGATATTATAGGCAGACGCAAATGGTGGTACATAGTTTCTATTTTAATTTTAATTCCTGGAATTATTTCGATGGCGACACAGGGCTTTAATTTAGGAATAGATTTTACTGGCGGAACCTTATTAGATTTAAGATTTGCTAGACCAGTAACAGTTGTTGAAGTTCGTGATGTTTTAAAAGAATATCAGTTAGATAACAGTATGATTCAATTAGCAGGGAATAATGAGGCTGCAACATCAGCAGAAAATGTTTTAATTAGAACTGTCGATTTATCTGATGAAACACGTCGTGAAGTCTTAGCGGGAATCGGAAATAAACTTGGTGAGTACAATGTCCTTCGTACAGAAAGAGTCGGTGCCGTAATGGGATC
>JARBTT010000102.1 GCA_029240055.1 Anaerosinus sp. | reverse complement strand
GCCAATATATTTGTCGGGCTTACCGACTGGGATGAAAGAACAACGCCCGAACTACAAATTGACCAGGAAATCCGTCAAACATCAGCACTCACTCGCTCGTTACCAGAGGCGTCAGTGCTCGCCTTCAATTATCCTCCCCTGCCTGGCGTCGGTACGCTGGGAGGCTTTACTTTGATGCTGGAAAGCCGGGGCAGCAATTCCGACGAAGAATTGGATCGCATCTCCAAAGAGTTTGTTGCCTCCGCCCGCAAGCGTCCGGAAATTGGAACGGTTTATTCTAATTTCCGTGTGGATACTCCGGGTTACCACTTTGAGGTTGACCGGGAAAAAATAAAAACGCTGGGCATTCCGGTAGACGATGTATTTAACGCTCTACAAGTTTTCCTGGGCGGCCTGGAAGTCAATGATTTTAATATTTTTGACCGTACTTACAAAGTGGTAATCCAGGCTGAAGACCAGTTCCGCAATGATGTAGACTCCAGCCGCTTCTTCTTTGTACGCACCGCGACTGGGAAAATGGTGCCGCTGAACACCCTGGTAAAACCGGTATCGGTTAGCGGTCCAGCCCTAATTCAAAGGTTTAACGGCTACCGATCCATTAAGATCGGCGGTGCTCCTGCCCCTGGCTACAGTTCAGGGCAGGCATTGACTGCTTTGGAAGAAGTAGCTGCGCAGACATTACCGGGTAGTTTTAGTTACGAATGGGCCGATCAAAGCCGCGAGGAAAAAATATCAGGTGGCCGTGCACCGATCGTATTTGGCCTGGCATTACTGTTTATGTTCTTATGTTTGGCGGCTCTTTACGAAAGTTGGAGCATTCCATTTGCTGTTATTTTCTGTATCCCCACTGGTATTTTCGGCGCTTTTTTATTCCAGTATCTACGCCATTTGGAAAATAACGTTTACATGCAAATTGGTTTGGTAATGTTGCTTGGATTGATGGCTAAGAATGCTATATTAATTGTAGAATTTGCCAAAGTCAGGATGGATAAAGGCATGGAGCCTGTCCAGGCAGCCATCGAGGCAGCTACCATCCGCTTACGACCAATTTTAATGACTTCACTGGCATTTATTATCGGCTGCATCCCTCTGGCAATCGCTACTGGAGCTGGCGCCGGTGCAAGAAAAGCTATGGGAACGACGGTTGTCGGCGGTATGATCATGGCTACAGTTTTAGGGATATTTTTAATTCCAGTTCTGTTTGTTGTTATTGAAAAAACAACAGATAAATTAAAATTTTTCCGCCAGCGAATAAGGAATCTACATTCCAGACTGTAGACATAAACAGATGTGTGTCATAAAAAAATAATTCGACGTAACAAAATGCAGCGTTCACAGATGTGTGCGCTGCATTTTTGTTTCTGATATGAAGTTAACTATGATACTATGTTAAACATCAGTAAAAAATTTTTAGGGTATTCAACGACACCTTAATTTTTCTATAATTGAAAGGTTAATTTATAGCACTGCCAAACTATCGTTCTTCATTAGAAAGCAATGCTTTGATACTGAAAAACAATATTGCCGTTGTCCCAACTAGTAACATCCCAATGGACCCAGCCGCCAGAATATGAATAGAGGCTTTCGTGGCAGGAATATTGCCGATAATCGGTGCAGCAAAGGCTGTATATAACCAAGACAAAGAATATCCCAAAGTCCCTATGCCTAAGAGTATCGAAATCCATTTTTTGTATAGGGTTGCTACATTCAAACAAGCCAATAGATACATCAAGACAAGGCTTGCTGCCCCAATTGCCGCTGCATGCATATGTGCTCTTTGCATCATCTTCCACGAACGTTCCACGATTGCCGTAATCTTTTGCGGATCATTATTATAAACTGTTGCTAACCCAGGTTGTGCTGATGCACTCCAAAACGCTTTAATTTGATCCTCAGCCCCGCCCATAGCAGCACCTAAAATGAATCCTAATAAAATAGTAAAAATAGCAAGTACAAGTCCCCATTTAACTGAATTTAATTTTGATTGCATCCTATTACCCCCTACATATAAACTTATTGTTTCGTAATTATCCTTACCGTGCATATCAGCATGAATGAATAGCCAGATTAAAGCGACGTCTACCTGATAATTACTATTATCTATTCTTTTTATTATACAATGATTTTCTGAAAAGAAAGTGAAATTTTTGTTTTTATATCCATTAATTGTCCATCTATTCTTTATCTTGTAATATTATGATAAATCTCTTAAGTACTAATAAAAATGCAGCATCCATCATAACGAGGACGCTGCATTTTACTTGCCATTATAAAAATAAAGTTATCAAAACTCTTACCATTTCTTATGTTTTGCCTTGATAAGTTTGCGCGCATTTTTCATGCCGCCGACTTCAGCAAACATTGTCGTGAGCTTTTCCGTTTCAATCTGTTTAGAATTTAAGCCTTCATACTGTGCTTCCTTTTGAAGTTTTACATAGCTTACGAACCTTTCCTCAGCCAGAAGGCCAGCATGTATTGCCTTTTGAACTGCACAGTTTGGCTCTTTCGTATGTGTACAATCGTGAAATTTGCACTTTGCAGCTAAATCATCAATGTCAGCAAACGTTTTAACTAGGTCAATACTCTCAATCCCTAGTTCTCTCATTCCCGGTGTATCAATAATAATACCACCGCTTGGCAGAACAATTAATTCTCGTCTTGTCGTCGTATGCCTACCTTTATCGTCTTTTCTTATGGCTTGTGTTGCCAGTGTTTCTTCACCAATAAGCCGATTAATCAAGGTTGATTTACCAATGCCTGACGAACCAATGCATGCGATCGTTTTACCTCTTTCAAAATATTTTTTTATCGGCAAAAAACCGTCCGCACTCATACTTGAAGTAACAAGCACATCTACCCCAATGGCAATTTTATCAACCTCATAAAGTCGCTCAGAAATATTGTCGCATAAGTCAGCTTTGGTAAGAACGATTACTGGAATAGCTCGACTATTCCAAGCAACACCAAGATAACGTTCCAATCGCCGAATGTTAAAATCATCATTGAGGGACATACAGATAAACACTATATCAATGTTTGCAGCCACAATTTGTTCATTATTTGATGTGCCTGCCGCCTTTCTAATAAACGCACTTTTCCTTGTTAAAACGTGGTGAATAATCGCATTACCACTGGTATTCTCGTTTCGATCAAGCATAACAAAATCACCAACCGCCGGATAATCAGATAAAGTTTTTACCGTAAAGCGAAACTTACCTGAAATCTCAGCTGCTAACTCGCCATTTTCTGTTGCAATCTTGTATAAATCTTTATACTGGGAAATTACTCGGCCAATATAAAGCCCTGTATATAAAATAGACTCCGTAATAAATCTCTGACTGAGTCCTAAATTTTTCATCGTTATCTTGTTCAATTTTTATCCTCCTAAAGTTTCAATCGGAACTTTACGGGAGGCTTATACACTAAATTATTTTGCATACACCTCCCCATTTACTACAATTCTTAACGTACCATTGTTAAACATACAACAACAACCCCTTTCTGTTATAATCACTAATATTATAATACACTTACCATATAAATACAAATAGCTGTCTAACTACTCTGAAAGCAATCATTGAAACGATTCAGCTGTACGAATAGAAGGTATCCCATGATCCCAACTTATGTACCTTACTTCTAAGCAATACTTTTTCTTAAAATATGCAATAACCGGAGCATATACTTGAGGAAAATCGACGCCCAGTACCAGGCCTTTCAATACGTTATCAATTTTGATAAATTGATATTGGCTGTCATCCGAATAAAATACATAGCGATATTCCGTTTCATCTTTCCAGTCACGGTTTTTATTGAAAAATATCGTATTAGCATACTGATCAATATGCTTTTTAACGATCATTTCAAGTTTTCCTTTGTAACCTTCCTCTAGCCTAAACGTTGATGCTTCTGTCACGGCAGCTACTGAATCTGTGTATTCTACGATTCCTTTATAAATTTTCCCCTTGCATCCTAATATTCTATTGATTATTGCATCTAATTTTGCAGCATCGAAGATGAGACATATTCCCCTATGGTTTCCTGCATATTGCGCCCACATCCTCGCACGTGCAAAACCACGTCGTCCAAAACCCAATCGATGATGTTCCATATCGTCTCTAGTCAAACATAATACTTTACATCGTTTCAATCTATCTTCATTAATCAACTCTATTAGCTTACCGAAGGAACGATCATTTCTCGCACCTTCAACACTGCCAATTCCCCAATTCTGTGATTCACGCGGATCATTAGTTTGCTCAAAAGGGCCTAACCTTAATTGCCCAGAGTATAATATTTTTTCAATTGCAGTTTCCAAGGTTGTGTAATGATATAGATATTGCTCTGTTATTTCTTGTGAAAACAACGCTGAGCCCTCCTAATACGGTCACAAAATTTATTAAACTACGTTCAGATCAATCGATAAAGCCTTTTTCGTGCATTATATCTTGATTCTGAAACTTTGCCATGCCTGTAAGCATATTACTATACCCTAACTTTTTATAAAAAAATTCTTTTCCAGGGCTTGCATAT
The DNA here is from genome assembly GCA_029240055.1 of Anaerosinus sp. Taxonomy (GTDB): domain Bacteria; phylum Bacillota; class Negativicutes; order JARBTT01; family JARBTT01; genus JARBTT01. The sequence goes on along the minus strand of JARBTT010000102.1, from coordinate 4,765 downwards.
AAGATACTATTGATGTTTTGCAAGCCTTTGTGAATTTCATCCATAATCATTCTACCAACTTTTTTCCCTTGATAGGATGGCAGCACAGCAATATCGTAGATTGCCGCTTGATAAGCACCATCGGAAATTGCCCTCCCTACACCAATCAGATTTTCATTGTCAAAAACAAATACTACACAGTAGCTACTTTCAAAGGCTTTTCTCGTCAGTTCTACAGAATGAGTTGCCAAGCCAGCTTCTTCTAATAACTTACAAACTATTTGCCAATCGACGTTATCTGTATTTTCTTGTACTCGATATTGCATAGTTACCTCCAAATTGCACTTTTAAAAAATCATTTTTAGTTACTATTTCAATTTATCATAAAATTTATCATATTTCCAACCTTCTTTTTTGCTATAATCGTGCTAGGCTATGTCCTTTTCTTTACTAGATAAAACTTTTACACGAGCCGATTATGCAGGATTTTTTTTATCTTTGTAGAAAATGGTATAATATGCAAGGTTTCTGTAATAATTACTTTGCATTAAGAAAGATTTTAGTGAATTAATTGAATATTAACTTTTTTCACATTTACAACTACTGTGCCACTCGAAGCTATCATAATGACTTCTTCCTGAAACTGATTTTGCCTGAAATTTTTCTATCAATTTGTCTTTGCTACATTATTATGACCAATAGGTCAACGAATAACTTGCAAAACCACCCTAAAAATATGCTAAAGATATCATCTTAACGATTTTAGTAGCATATAGTAAAAATTACTTGGCTACTTTAACTGGTTAAGAACCCTCTTTCAGAACATTATCAGATCCATCGAACTAACTTTGACGTAAGCATAAAGAAAATTATAAAGCAACTACTAGTACTCCCCTTGATTAACCTTATCACAGCATAAAGGCAATTATGAAAGGAGCTTATTATGACACAGGAACAAGAAGTCCATGTAGCTCGACAACCAATTTTTGATACGAATTTAAATGTATTTGGATATGAATTACTATTTCGTAATAGTTGTAGGAATAGCTATACTGCAATTGACGGTGATCAAGCAACCTTAGATGTTATTACGAATAGTTTTTTATTCATCGGCATAGACACGCTAACCTATGGTAAAAAAGCCTTCATTAACTTCACAGCCAATTCCTTAAAAAATAATCTTCCCGCTATGCTACCCAAAGAACTAATTGGTATAGAGATTTTAGAAGATATTATTCCTGATGAAGAAATCATCACCGCTTGTAAAAAGCTAAAAAAAAGTGGCTATTTAATCATCCTAGATGATTTTGTGTTTACCCAAAGCTATCTTCCATTGATTGAATTAGCCGATATCATTAAAGTTGATTTTCGTAATACGTCACCAAATGAATGTAGAGATATCATCCAGCGATTACGCAGTTACCCGATCAGATTTCTTGCTGAGAAAGTAGAAACGCAAGAAGAGTTTCAATCTGCACGACATATGGGATACTCCTATTTTCAAGGATATTTCTTTTGTAAACCATTGATCCTTTCTGGCAAGACATTACCTAGCTACAAAACAAATTATCTGCGCATTTTACGAGAAATCAATCAACCAGAACTTGACTTTAAAAAAATTGAAGCCATCATAAAACAAGATGTTTCTTTATCATATAAGCTATTAAAATTTATCAACTCCTCTATCTTTGGATTCAAAACTAAAATTAGTTCTTTGCAGCATGCCTTGACACTATTAGGACAAAAAGAGATAACAAAATGGATATCGCTAATCGCCCTCAAAGGCGTTGCCGATGATAAGCCTAGCGAATTGATTTTAAACTCTCTGATTCGTGCCCGTTTTGCCGAAAAACTGGCGTCAATAAAAATGTCAGAGCAACGATCTTCTGATGCTTTTCTGATGGGTATGCTTTCTCATATCGATGTTCTCCTTGACCGCCCGTTAAATGCAATACTCAATGAAATTTCTTTGGATGAAGATATTAAGCAAGCACTTATCGAAAAAGAACACAATCAATTTTTCGTATTATATATGTTAATCAAGACTTATGAATCAGGAGATTGGAAAGCCTATAACAATTACTTAAATGAACTCGGAATCGATGAACATGCAGTATTAAAAGCCTATCGAGAATCTTTAATCTGGGCTCACGACTTAATGATGGGCAATTATTGACATAATACATAAAAAGTAGTTACAAAAACTTCTCGGGTGTGAAGTTTTTGTAACTACTTTTTTATCTAAGTTTTACTGTAACAAAAAAGCCCTTCAAACCGAAGTTTAAAAGGCATTAATTACGATGGTGACCCACCCGCGACTCGAACGCGGGACACCCTGATTAAAAGTCAGATGCTCTACCAACTGAGCTAGTGGATCATTTTTGTGTTCTCACAAGATAATATTATATAGCATAGTATCTTTCTTGTCAACATTTTTCACTGTTAAAAAGCAAAAAAGCGGCGATTTTTTGACAAGAATCGCCGCTTTTTTGTATTAAAATACTTCTTTTAAAATAATCGTTTGTTCACGACCTGGACCAACGGAAATAATCCCAAGTTTAATCCCAGTCACTTCAGCCATGCGCTCTACATACTTGCGTGCATTTGCAGGCAATTCATCATAAGAGCGAACCCCACTGATATCTGTATTCCAACCTTCAAAGGTTTCATATACTGGTTCAACTTCAGCATATACTTTAAGGCTAGCTGGCATTTCATTGATTAATTCACCTTTGTATTTATAACCAACACACATTTTGATTTCTTTGAAAGTATCTAAGATATCAAGACGAGTAATTGCCATGTAATCGATACCGCTTAAATACCCCGCATAACGAACAACACAGGCATCTAACCAACCGCAACGACGAGGACGACCAGTTACTGTGCCGAATTCACGACCACAACTACGAATGTTCTCACCAATCTCGTTTAATTGCTCTGTTGGGAATGGACCTTCACCAACACGTGTACAATATGCTTTTACGACACCGACAACGGTGCTGATTTTATTTGGACCAACGCCAGCACCTACACACACACCACCAGCAATCGGATGTGAGGATGTAACATAAGGATATGTCCCATGATCAAGATCAAGCATTGTAGCTTGCGCACCTTCAAATAATACTTTTTTGCCTGCTTTGATTTCTTCATTCAATAATGCAGAGGTATCAACAACATGCTTGCGTAAACGATCTGCATAAACAAGATATTCTTTTTTTACTGTTTCAAAATCAAAACCTTCTTGATTATAAACAGCTTTAAGCATTTTGTTTTTAAGTTCAATATTTGATTTTAATTTGTGGCTAAATTCTTCTTCATCCATCAAATCACAAACACGGATACCAATGCGATCATCTTTATCAATATAGCATGGACCGATACCACGTTTCGTCGTACCAATTTTGTTCACGCCACGTGCTTCTTCAAAAAGCTCATCGATCAATTTATGATAAGGCATGATTACATGGGCACGATTGGAAAGTCTGATACCTTCTACATCAATGCCTTTTTCTTGCATCCCATCCATTTCTTGTAGTAATACTTCAGGATCAACAACAACGCCGTTAGCAACGACACATTTTTTTCCTTTATATAAAATTCCTGAAGGCAATAACCGCAATTTAAATTCTTTGCCGTTTACAACAACAGTATGCCCTGCGTTGCTACCTCCTTGATAACGAACCACTGTATCCGCTTTTTCTGCTAAATAGTCAACGATTTTACCTTTACCTTCATCGCCCCATTGGGTTCCCATTACAACAACTGCTGACATTAAACATACACCTCTCTCAGTTAAGCTACTCGCATTTTTATGCTAAGCTATTTTATTATAGCCCGAAACGAGCCACGATGGTCTCTACATGACGTAGTAACGTCAATCATAGAAATCCCCCTTATATATCAATGACACTTAACTGTCATGTGACTGCAATAACTATTACATAACCAGTTCAGATTATAAACTAGTATTGCCAAAATGACGAAAACAACTCAAATTGGCATAACCATGCCTCATTTTGAGTTTTGCAAAAATATATCCTTATGTCCCTTGCCTATCATAGCATTGAACTATGATAAGTGTCAAATGATAATTGTAACTGCAGTATCAAAGATTAAATTTATTTATATCGTCTAAGTTCTCTTAAATTCCGCTTCTTATTTTCTAAAAATCAAGAAAATATTTTTTTATATTTTTTGAAAAATCTTCGTACTAGCTGCGTTGCAACTACGCAAAACAAATTAATTAATTTATTTCATAATCTTTAAATTTGTCACCATCTTTGCTAAAATTATATTGTTATGATTAGCCCCCAAAAAGAGGTTAAATTGGAATTAAAAAGGTTGAAACAGACATATATCTGTTTCCGGTGCCTTTATGCCAGTTATCACAATGACAGGGCTTCATTATCCGCATATTGTGGAGTTACAGAACCTGCAAAGTATGGAATATACTTAAAGCAAAAAAATCATTTATAGCTGCCATGATCGGTGGTGATTGTAATTACCAGCAGTCCACAATTTCATGAGGTAAGATTTATGAGTAAAGAAAAAGTAGTGCTTGGTGAAGAATTATTACTTATGCAATAAAGGAGATTGAACTATGATATTTGAAAAAACATTAATTAATGGAACAAATGCGTGTTTATATGCTTACATTCTTGATGAGCAAAAACGAATAAATAAAACCAATAAAAGACCAGCTGTAATCATTTGTCCAGGTGGTGGATATTTATTAACATCACAAAAAGAAGGAGAACCAGTAGCTTTAAAATTTAACACC
>JARBTT010000101.1 GCA_029240055.1 Anaerosinus sp. | reverse complement strand
ATTGAAAATGCATTAAAAAAATATGGTGGCAATATGGTTAAAGTTTCTGAAGTTTTAAATATTGGAAGGTCCACATTATATAGAAAAATTAAAAAGTATAATATCAAAAATGATTAACAAAGTGTACCAAAGTGACATCTATAAATTAAATGTGCCAATATGATACAATACATAATGTATCATATTGGCACATTTAATTTATAGAATACCATTTATTGCGCTTTTTTATTCTGGCATGACAATTGCTATATATATGATTGTTAATAAATTAACCAAAAGTTAAATTTTATAAATTAACATATACAAAAAAGGAGAATCTATTATGAAAGCAGCACTATGGTATGGTAAAAATGATGTTAGAGTCGAAGAAATTGCAGAACCGCCAGTAAAAGCAGGTTCAGTAAAAATTAAAGTCAAATGGTGTGGAATTTGTGGTTCTGATTTACATGAGTATTTAGGAGGACCTATATTTATTCCTGTGGGACAGCCTCATCCATTGAGTAAAGATGTTGCTCCAGTAGTTTTAGGACATGAGTTTTCAGGAGAAATAGTTGAAGTCGGAGAAGGAGTTACAAAGTTTAATGCTGGTGACAGGGTTATAGTTGAACCAATAGTAGCTTGCGGAAAATGCGCTGCATGTAGAGAAGGAAAATATAATCTTTGTTCTTCTTTAGGTTTTCATGGACTTTGCGGCGGTGGCGGCGGATTTGCTGAGTACACTGTATTCCCGGAAGAATTCGTTCATAAAATTCCAGATGATATGACTTATGAAAAAGCAGCTTTAGTTGAGCCAATGGCAGTTGCATTACATTCAATAAGAGTAGGTAAATTCTTAACAGGTAATACTGCATTAGTATTAGGTTCTGGACCAATAGGACTTGCTACTATAGAATGCTTAAAAGCAGCTGGCGCAAAACTTATTATAGTATTACAAAGAAAATCAATTAGACAAGAATATGCGAAAAGAGCTGGTGCAGATGTAGTTCTTGATCCTAATGAAGTTAATATTGTAGAAGAAGTTAAAAAACTCACAGGTGGCATAGGCGTAGATGTAGCATTTGAAACAACAGGATCAGAATTAGGATTTAATATAGGAATTGAAAGCATAAAATTTGAAGGAACATTGGTTATAACAAGTATTTGGGAAAAAGCAGTAAGTTTTAATCCAAATATTTTAGTATTCAGTGAAAAGAATGTAGTAGGAACAATTGCATACAGACATGAATTCCCTGCTACAATTGCTCAAATGAGTGATGGCAGAGTAAAAGCAGACGGCTATATTACAAAGAAAATATCTTTGGATGATATAGTTAAAGAAGGGTTCGGAGCTTTAACGGGACCAGAAAAGAAAATGCATGTAAAGATTATTGTTACACCAGATAAAACACTTTTATAAAATTAAATATATTATTGATATTCAATACAAATTCAAATAAGCAATTAAATAACCACCTAAAATGGTGGCTATTTTTTTTATATTAAACATCCATTCTTTCTTTTGTTGATAAAGTCACTCATATTGAATTTTTTACCTTCATACGCCCGGTGTATCAGCCCGTGATGCTGTCTTAGTTACCAGTGCTACCGTAGACAGATCTCCTTGTTGTACAGGAACATCTGCCAAGATGGCTCTCTTTTACGCAAAAGGCGAACTTGGTAATCTTCAATTTATTCTTATCTGTTTCCATCTATGACTACTAAAATATACTTAAACCAAGCTTTGAAGATAAATATTCCATCGCTTTTATTCCACAAAAACTGTTTCCCTTGTTGTCAAGAGCTGGTGAAAAAGTTCCTATACCCATTTTGCCTATAGATGCTGCCATTATACCACCTCCGACTCCACTTTTCGATGGTATTCCCACTCTTATGGCATACTCGCCTGAAGCATCATACATTCCACAGGTTGTCATCAAAGAACATATAACTTTAGCTATAAGTGGCGGCAAAAGCTGCCTTTTTGTTTTTGGGCATATCCCTTCATTTGCGAGAACAGCACCAAGAAAGCTTATCTGCTTACAGTTTGCAAGAATTGAGCAGGTTTTAAAATACACATCCAGGTGTTCTTCCACATCTCCATCAAACACTCCGTTAGATTTCATCATAAATGCAAGTGAACGATTTTTATTACCTGTCTGCTTTTCAGATTGAAAAACATCTTTATCGTATGTTATATTTTCATCATCAAATAATATCTTTGCAGTGGAAAGTATCTTTTCAAATCTTTCCTCCTTGTTTTGACCCGTAATACATGTAGTGATCGCAATTGCTCCTGCATTTATCATTGGATTAAAAGGTTTCTTCATCATAGTTTCAAGTCGCACAATGGAATTAAAAGGGTCGCCTGTAGGTTCCATTCCCACCTTTTCAAACACCTTATCAAAGCCTGCATCATCCAATGCCGTTGCAAGTAAAATGACTTTTGAAATACTTTGAATAGTAAATTTAACTTCACTCTCTCCTGCCTCGTACACTTCTCCATTTAAAGTAGTAACAGTTATCGCCAGATTGCTCGAATTTGCACAGGAGAGTTGTGGAATATAACTTGCCACTTTACCTTGACCCAGCCATTTTTTTGCATAATAATATGCTTGTAATACATATTTCTGCATCAAATACCCCCTTTATGATAACAGCAAAACAGCCTTTTTGCCATAAATATTCCACTTAGTATGAATACTCTATTAAGAAAATTTATATATATCGTTATATTTGTCATTCAAATATTTTAAAAAGTGGTCCGCATTTAAAGTTTCTCCAGTAAGATTTTTCATAAGCTCTCCAGATGTTAAACAATTGCTATAGCAATAAATATTTTTTTCAAACCAGCTGGATATAGATTTGAAATCTCCCTTTTCTATTTTACTATAAAAATCTGGAATATCCTTTAAAACGGAATTTCTTATCTGCCCATCATAGATATTGCCTAAAGCATAACTTTGAAAATACGCGATATAGTCTCCCGCCCAGTGCATGTCCTGTAGTACACCTTCAGCATCGCTATTAGGTCTAATACCTAGATATTCTTCATATTTATCATTCCAAGCTTTTGGCAAATCATCAAAATTCAAGCTACCTTCAAAAAGTTCCTTTTCCAATTCAAAGCGAATAATAGGGTGCAAGCTGTAAGTAACCTCATCTGAAATAGTTCTCTTTACATTCGGCTGTACTTTATTTATTGCCTTATAAAAATCATCGAGTGATATTCCTTTAAAGCACTCAAACTTTTGCTGCAACTTTGGATATGTGTGTTTCCAATATTCATAACTTCTTCCAATTATATTTTCATAAAATCTTGACTGGGCCTCGTGGAATCCTCCCTCGTTGCCACCAAACATATTCATTTCATTTACTTTATCGTTGCCACCATAGGCATACATAGCATGACCAGATTCATGAATATATGTGAACAAAAGACCTACAAGCCCCTTTGAATAGGTTGATATTCGTGCATCCTTTGGCCCCATAAACGACGTAAATGCATGAGGAACTTTAGCAAATGCACCTTTTTCAATATTATATCCAAGTTCAAATATCAGTTCTCTTGCGAAATCCTCCATTAACTGCGGACTTTGCTCCAGCATTAAAAAGTTGTCATCTATTATGACGTCGCTGTTGTTTATCTTGTTCAAGAGCTCTTTTATTCCAGTTTTAAGCTTGTCAAATTCTCTTACGACCTCATCATAGCAAATACCTTCATCTGTAATGTTCACTAAAACCTCAAACGGGTTTTTTGAAGAGTCAATATAACCTGCAATTTCTTTTTTCAGGATGAAAACTTCTTCAAGGTAAGGCTTAAAAATGCTATAATCAGATTTTTCCTTAGCTTCTATCCATTTTCCCGTTGTAACAGCCTTAAGAGCACTTACCTTTTGAAGCTTTTCCTTTGGTACTCGCGAGGTACCATTATATCGGAACAAAAAGTTCCTTATAAGGCCTTTTTCAACATAGTCATTAATTTTTTCAAGGTCATAAGCAGAAAAATAGTCCACAAGGCTTTTTACTTCATCTGTTGCCATAAGATCCGACTTTTGACCTGCCACAAAAGCTGCAACTTGCTGACGATATGCCGACCCTTGCTTTGGAAGGGAAGACCATTGGTCTAAATCCATAAGTGCTTCAATTGTTTTGTAATATTTCAGCTGGTCATTTATTTTTTTTAGCTTTTTCAAGTTTTCATAATAGGTCATATTTCCATCTCCCCGTTAATCAGCATAGCTGACTGCATTATAAACTTTGCCTTCCTTCATTACAAATCCACAATCAAGAAGAGCCATATGGTCAGTCAGCAAATCTCTAGGCCAACCTGATATGTCTGCAAGTTTCCCAGGCTGTATAGTGCCCACATCCTTAAGCCCAAGTATTTCCGCATTTGTAGCTGTGGCTGCCTTTAAGGCTCTAAATGGATTGACCCCATTTCTTAACCATGCTGAGTATTCTCTGCCGCATTCATAATTGTTATATCCAGTTACGAGGTCAGTACCATATCCAAGCTTAAGCTTGCTGTTTATAATTGTTTTACGCCCTTTTACAAGACGCTGTCTGTAATATTTAAGCTTTTTCTGAAAAGCTTCCGGTTTTTGTGCAAGCTTTTCTTCGTCAAGCATAATAATTTCGTCATAAGGACAAAACGTAGGAACAAGATAAACATTGTATTGTTCCATAAGCCTTGCGGTTTCTTCATCTATCATTGAAGCATGTTCAATGCCGTGAATCCCCATTTTCACAAGTGTTGTAATAAGCTCAGAAGTATATGCGTGAGCTGTTACTGTGGTGTGTAGGGAATTTGCTGTATCTATTATTGCCTGGAGCTCATCATCGCTTAACTGTTTATCTTCAGGAGAATCATTTGGTGTAAAAAATCCTCCTGTGGCCATTATTTTTATAAAGTCAGTCCCGTGCTTTACCTCTTTCCTTACTGCATTTCGGAAAAAGTCGGCACCTGATCCCATAGTAGGCAGCTGTCCTTCCAGGAAATTACTTAACATAGGATTTACACCAAGCTTTTGTGTGGAGTCTCCATGGCTGCCGGGTGTACATAGAAAATGCGGTGCTACCACCATTCTAGACCCTTCAATAAAGCCTTTTTCAATTGCCCTTTTTACATCAAGAGAGTTGTCTTCTCTGAACCAGCCTATATGCCTAATTGTAGTAAAGCCGCCTGCAAGAGTTTTTCTTGCACATTCAGCGACAGCTAATGTTCTCATTGAATTTGTATAGTAAATATCATCTTTGTCTATTTCACGCCAGTCAAAAAACGCTGCGTGAACGTGGGCATCTATCATACCGGGAGCAACTGTAAGATGTGACAAATCTATAATTTCAGTATCGTGTAAAGATTCAATATTTTTGCCCACTGAAATTATATTTTTTTTATCTATAAGTATTTCCATATTTTCTTGAAGCTTATCGCTTATTCCATCATAAAGCTTGCCACAAATTATTTTTTTCACACTTACCTCCATTACGGTGTTTCATACCGTCACAAACATTTTGCTAAAAGTATTATTTCGTCTGTTTAAATAAACCCCCGACACAGCCAGGGGTTTATTTATTAATTAAGGAATAAGGCTGCGCCAGGCCCAAGAGGAATATTAAATACAATCCAAGCAATCATTTGCAGAATCCATACACATAGGAATGCAATCGTGTAAGGAAGCATAAGTGAAATGATTGTACCCATACCAACATTTTTGTCGTATTTCTGGGCCATACCAATGATGATCGGCATATAAGCATAGATTGGAGTAATTGGGTTTGTAGCTGAGTCACCGATACGGTAGACAACCTGTGCAAATGCTGGAGAATATCCAAGCATCATAAACATTGGAACAAATATTGGTGCAAATATGTACCATTTTGCAGAACCGCTTGACATAAACAAATTTACAAATGTTGTCATCAAAATCATAGATATAATAAGTGGTATACCTGTAAGGCCTGCACTTTTAAGCATTTTAGCACCATTAACCGCGATTACCATACCAAGATTTGTATAGTTGAATATTGCAATAAACTGTGCAATAACAAATACCAAAACAATGTAGCCAGTTAGTGGTGCAATTGCCTCTGCCATCTTAGCAGGAATTTCGTTCGCAGATTTAATTGTACCAACTGTTTTGCCGTAAACTAAGCCTACAGAAATAAAGTATATAATTAAAATAGCAACTAGGCCATCAAGAAATGGTGAAGGAACAATACTGCCTGTTTGTGCATCTCTGAGTATTCCGTTTGAGGGAACAACCATAATTGCAAGTAAAAGAATATAAACAAGTGTAAAGATACCTGCGTTTCTAAGACCTTTCTTTTCAACATCTGTGATTTGGCGTTCGTTAGCTACCTCTGCACCTTTATATGTACCCAGTCTTGGTGCAATAATTTTATCACTAACCCACATGCCAACAATAGTAAGAATGAATGTTGAAGCAATCATAAAGTACCAGTTCATAGCTGGGTTTACAGTGATGCTTGGATCTATAATGCGAGCGGCTTCCTGTGTTACACCTGCAAGAAGTACATCTGTACCAGCAACAATAATACTTGCTGTAAAACCTGCATTTGTTGCTGCGTATCCAGCTATAAGACCTACGAGAGGGTTTTTCCCTTTCGCCTGGAAAGCAGCTGCAGCAAGTGCAGGAATGATAACGATTGCCGCCTCGGATGCAATACTACCATTTATTCCAAAGAAAATAACTGTTGCGCTTAATGCCCATATCGGAACACCAAGTATTGCCTTTCTCAAAAAAGTAGGTAATAGTCCAGATTGCTCAGAAAAGCCTACTGCAAGCTGCATGGCAAGTACCAGTCCAAGTGGTGCAAAGCCTGAAAAGTTTTTGAGAAGATTACTTAAAATCCAGATTAGTCCTTCTTTAGATAAAAGGTTACGTACCAATACCACTTCGCCTTTTGGGTTTATAACACTTACCCCTGCAAAGCTCATAACAGTTGTTATTGCTATAAGTCCTGCAATGATATAAAGAAACAAGATGAACGGATGTGGAAGCTTATTTCCAACACGTTCAATAGTGCCCAAAAAGCCTAATTTTTTTTCTTTTGCAATCAATTCTCCATTGCGCATAATTTTCTCCTCCCTATATTTATGACCGAGGTCACTTTTATTTTAATAATAACAAAAGAAATTACATTTGTCAACTATATTATCATTTTTTTTTTGATTTTACCCATTTCGAAAACAAATGCATAAGAACGCTATCCAGAGGATTTGAAGCAAATTATTACAGATATTTTATCAAAAATACAAAGCAAAGGAACTTGCATAAAACTATGCAAGTTCCTCTGTTAACAACATAAATACGATATTATCATTCTATTGTTATGCCATTAAGAAAAGTTTTTGTATACTCACACCCGTCTGCTACAATGTCGAATTCACCCCGCTGCAAACACCAATCATAAAATGTACCACGAATATTTCGTACTATCATTTTAGTAATTTCATTTGATGAAAGCTCATTAGTAAAGTGACCATTTTTTCGCCCCTCTTCCACAAGCTCGGTTATTATTCTGTAGAGAGAACGTTCTACATTGGTAGCTTCGGTAACCACCGAAAGCTGAGACTGATAAAGTACATTTATCAAATCATACCCTATCTTTTCTGATGTAAAGCTAAAAGATTCCTTTATGATAATCATAAGCCTATCCTTCGCTGGCAAGGTTTTATCCATATTTTCATATACTTCGTCATAATAATCATCGTATTTTTCAAATAGTTCGGAGATAATTTTTGCTTTGGAATCAAAGTATATATAGAAAGTTCCTTTTGCAGTCTGTGCCTTTTTTACTATTTCACTCACAGATACATTATCATATCCTTTTTCCAAGAAAAGCTCCATCGCACAGTCAAATATAATTTTTTTTGTTTTTTGACTTTTTGTAACAATAGTTTTCATAAATATATGCTCCCGTAAATTCTTTTTTAATTATTATATCATATTGGTTAAAATATAACAATTTCCCCCATATTTGAGCAACTCCAAAGAAAGAGCGAATTTATTTAATTTTTGATTAATTATAACAGATTAACTTACAAATTGAAAAGATATATTTCTAATTTTCAAATAATATTATAATACGTTTAAACCCGACCTAAAATGATGATTTATGTATTCTTGAAGGTAATAAAACTCATTTGAGTGAAATTTCATGTTCTTTTAAAACATTTTGAACATCCTTAGTTAAAACACCGTCTTTTGTTAATAAAGGAACATCAATTATGGTTTTAACAACTTGAGCAGTCTTCATTGCAGATGCAACTATATTTTTTTCTGCTTTTGAATATTTGTTCCAATTTACTTCTGAATCGACAACTTGCTTCAGTCCAAAATTAGCTCTGTCTAACATTTCTGCTAACTTCTTTATCAGGTTGTTAAGCTGATTCGCATTATTTTCTATAATTTTTAGCTCTGATTCTGCCGTTTCGATTTCAGCAACAATTCTCTTCGCTTCTGATAAATTGCTGTAAGCATTATTCAATTTTTCTTTAGCCTTTGCGCCAAATATTCCACCTGCAACAAGCAGCGCTGGTCCTGCAATAATTCCTCCCAATACCATAGTACCTAAAGCCATTCCGCCGCCACCAGCTGCTAAAGCTCCACCACCAAGCCATGCAAGTGTAGCATTTGTTGCTGCCACACCTGACAGCCCACCGATGGCCGCACCTGTACTTGCAGTACCCAATGCCATAACACCGCCATATGTACCCCAGCCAAGTAAAACACCAGCTCCAACTCCGGCTATGCCTCCACCTAATACATCAATTGCACCCACGGCTGTTTTTTTCATATTTTGTATGCTTTCAGGTGTAATATTTAATTTTTTAAGTTCATCAAGTCCTATACTATCTTCTAATTCAATAACTTTAATTTTAGAAAAACTATCAACAAAATCATTAATTTGTTTCGCACAAACTTTTAATTTTGTTTCCCCTAAATTCTGAATAGATAAATTAGTTGATTCTTTTGTATCTTCTACACTTCTTTGAGCTCTTTTCAAAATCCTTTCTGCTCTATCTTGAACATCATTTGCTTCCTTTGTGTCTATTGCTCCTTTTACTCCCTTTACAGCTCCCGTTACTCCTGTCACTGCTGCTGCTATCCCAAATAAAATTGGTATTGCCATCTTTTGTCCTCCCTATAATTTAAGTTTTATCTGTAATCAATCTGCTTATAGTAAAATTAATCTTAATACTTATAATCTAAACACTGTGCTGTCATCTGACATGAACGTGTCAATTTCTTCGAAACTATTGAACTGAAGTTTTACACCAAACTCATTTCCTACTTGATTCATACCTAAAATAAAACCATC
>JARBTT010000100.1 GCA_029240055.1 Anaerosinus sp. | reverse complement strand
CGAAAGATTTTGAAAAAGCAATTTTCTTTGAAGGCTGTATGCCTGTCGAAGAAATGGCAAGTCGTGGTGTAGATACGCTAAGATACGGACCGTTAAAACCAGTCGGTCTTGAACATCCGGTAACTGGTGAAAAGCCATATGCAGTTGTTCAACTGCGCCAAGATAATTATGCGGCAAGTCTTTATAATATTGTAGGTTTTCAGACGCATTTAAAATGGCCAGAACAAAAGCGGGTGTTCGGCCTTATCCCAGGCTTAGATACAGCGGAGTTTGTTCGTTATGGTGTCATGCACCGCAATACCTTTATCAATTCACCAACGGTACTAAAACCTACTTTGCAAATGCAAAAAAATGCAAACATATTGTTTGCAGGTCAAATGACAGGCGTAGAGGGCTATATTGAATCAGCGGCTTGTGGTCTAGTTGCGGGGATAAATGCAGCGAAAATAGCGAGTGGTCAAGAACCAGTTATATATCCTGCCGATACAGCACACGGGGCGATGTGTCAATATATTACGAATGCAGATGCGAAAAAATTTCAACCGATGAATGTAAATTTCGGTCTGTTGCCGCCACTTGAGGAAAGAATAAAAGACAAAAAAATAAAAAATCGTACGATTTCTGAACGGGCATTGGCGAGCTTAGAAAGCTTTAAACATAACATATAAAATGCACGAAATTATGCATAGGGAGGTGCTACTATGTTTCATGCTACAACAATCGTGGCGGTAAAGCACAAGGGGAAAACAGCAATTGCCGGGGATGGCCAAGTTACATTTGGCGGCAATACAGTAATGAAGCATAATGCTAAAAAAGTTAGACGCTTATATCATGGTAAAATTCTGGCAGGTTTTGCTGGTTCCGTCGCCGATGCATTTACCTTGTTTGGTAAATTTGAAACTAAACTAGAAGAGTTTAATGGAAACTTAATGCGCGCAGCTGTAGAACTTGCCAAGGAATGGCGTACGGACCGTGTACTTAGAAAATTAGAGGCTTTGCTGCTTATCACGGATAGCGAGAAAATGCTCATCTTATCTGGCAATGGCGAAGTTATTGAGCCAGATGATGGTGTAGCTGCAATTGGCTCTGGTGGTGCATATGCATTGGCGGCTGCCCGTGGAATGGTAAGACATTCTGACTTATCTGCACCTGAAATTGTGAAAGAAGCATTGGAAATTGCAGCAGATATCTGTGTATTTACCAATCATCATATCACCGTAGAAGAGCTAGATTAGGAGGGGTGAACTTGAAAGAGCAAACACCGAAAGAAATAGTAAATGAATTGGATAAATACATTGTTGGGCAAGCACAAGCCAAAAAGTCTGTTGCCGTTGCACTTCGTAATCGTTGGCGAAGTAAACAATTACCTGATTCGTTAAAAGATGAAATAATTCCTAAAAATATTTTGATGATTGGTTCTACAGGTGTTGGTAAAACGGAAATTGCTAGACGTCTTGCAAAGTTGGTCAATGCACCCTTTGTAAAAGTGGAAGCAACTAAATTTACGGAAGTTGGTTATGTTGGTCGTGATGTAGAATCGATGGTGCGAGACTTAGTTGAAACCTCAATTCGCATGTTGAAAAAAGAAAAGATGCTTGAAGTGAACGATAAGGCGTTAGAACTTGCCAACGATAGAATTGTTGAATGTTTCATCCCAGCACAAAAGAAAGAAAATAATCGCAATCCATTTGAAGTGTTATTTAACAGCAATAGTAACAATACGAATGATGCAACGAATAACAAGCAAGTAGATGAAGAACCTAAATATCAAGCTGGTAAAGACTGGTGTAAAAAACGTTTAGTAGCAGGTGAAATGGAAGATGAACTCATTGAAATTAGTGTAGAAGATACAGCGGCGCCGATGATTGGGATGTTTTCTGGTTCAGGGATAGAGGAAATGGGCAATAACATTCAAGATATGTTAGGGAGTCTCATGCCTAAGAAACAAAAGAGACGTAAAGTAACCGTTGCAAATGCCAGAAAGATTTTTACACAGGAAGAAGCGCAAAAACTTATTGATATGGATGAGGTAATCACAAATGCACTGAAGGTTGCCGAAGATAATGGGATTATTTTTCTTGATGAGATCGATAAAGTTGCCGGTGGCGGCAATTCTTCTGGCCCAGATGTTTCTCGCGAAGGTGTACAACGTGACATTCTGCCAATCGTAGAAGGTTCTACCGTAGTGACTAAATATGGCCCGATCAAAACAGATCATGTTTTATTCATTGCAGCGGGCGCTTTTCATAAAGCGAAACCATCTGATTTAATTCCCGAATTACAGGGCCGTTTTCCAATTCGTGTGGAATTAACCAATTTATCAAAAGATGATTTTAAGCAAATACTAACCGAACCAGCAAATGCGCTGATTAAACAATATGTATACTTATTAGAAACAGAAGGTGTTCATATTGAATTTACTGGGGATGCTATTGATGAACTCGCGGAAATTGCTTGTAATGTCAATGCGCAAACTGAGAATATCGGTGCTAGACGATTGCATACTATTTTGGAAAAATTATTGGAAGATGTAGCTTTTGAAGCTCCTGATATGAAAGAAAAAAATATTGTAATCAATAGAGGATACGTCGATTCTAAATTGGGTCATATTGTAGTAAACCAAGATTTAAGTCGTTTTATCTTATAAATTATAAAGAATATTATGTAAGTATCTATAATTATTTGTAGTATCGTGGTAATATATTAATATATTACCACGATGTTGTAAAAACAGAACAAATGGATAAATGGAAAGGGAGGTCTGTTATGGCTAGTCTACTATTGGAAAGAACAAGAAAAATTAATAAATTATTGCAAAAATCCGAAAGTGTAGAATATGATGGTATTTCACGTGTTTTAAGTAATGTTATAGGTGCTAATGTATATATTGTAAATAAAACTGGTGAAGTTTTTGGTCATGCATTTATTGATGACTTTGAATGTGAACTTATGATCGATAAAGTAGTTATGCAAGGTGAGTTTCCACGGCATTATGTCAATTGGTTACTTAAAATTGATGAGACTTCACCAAATTTGAAACTGAAAAGCGGTATGTGTGCTTTTAGTCAAGATACAGAGTGCATGTTTAGTAATAAAATTACTACAATCGTGCCAATTTACGGTGTTGGTGAACGGATAGGAACATTGATCGTAGCGAAATTTGATGAAGAGTTTACAGATGAAGATTTAATTTTAGCTGAATATGGTGCAACTGTTGTTGGAATGGAAATATTGCGAGATCATAGTCAAAAAATTGAAGTTGAAGCTCGTAAGAAAGCTACTGTACAAATCGCTTTGGCGACACTGTCTTATTCTGAAGTTGAGGCTGCGATTAATATTTTAGGCGAGTTGGATGGTAATGAGGGTTTGCTTGTTGCTAGTAAAATTGCCGATCGTGTTGGGATTACTAGATCCGTTATCGTCAATGCGTTGAGAAAATTTGAAAGCGCGGGTGTTATAGAATCAAAATCGCTTGGAATGAAAGGTACTTACATTAAAGTTTTAAATGAACATTTATTAGAGGAAGTTCATAAGTTGAAAAGGTAAAATTTTTAAAAATAAAATGTCGCATTTGTGACATTTTTTTTTTGTTCTAACAAAATAGTAGATATAAATACTCATTTTTACATATATTCCTTGAAA
Organism: Anaerosinus sp.; assembly: GCA_029240055.1. Classification (GTDB taxonomy): domain Bacteria; phylum Bacillota; class Negativicutes; order JARBTT01; family JARBTT01; genus JARBTT01. Next base: position 9,613 of record JARBTT010000100.1, on the reverse strand, counting down.
GAGATATTTAAATGAATAGTTCTGTGATATAATTTACAAGGACAAATTTTACCGCGTAAATACTGATGGTAGGACGATATTCCTAATTATCTTATTTATAGTGAAAATAAGGTAGTTTGTTGGATTTTTTAGAGGAATTTTGCAGAAAAGTGTAGAAACATAAAAATAGTGATGTTTATTAGGTTATTAATATTAAAAAATAAGAAAGATAAATTTTGGTGATTATGGAGGGAGAAATATGATAGAAAAAATTACCAATGTTAATACGCCTGGTTTTAAAAAGAGTGAAGTTGTGTTTGAGAGCCTACTGGCCGAACAACTGACTCCGACTGGTAAAAAATTAGCAATGACACGTACGCAAGATAAACATTTTCCGATGCCTAGTAATGAACAGGGAGTAGTCAATCCGAAAATTAATATGATCAGTAATACGACAATGCGCACTGATGGTAACAACGTCGATATTGATTCTGAAATGGCAGGATTGGCGAAAAATAACATCTATTATAATGCGGCTGTCCGACAGATTAGCGATTATTTCACAAGTATGAAATCAGTAATCGCAGGGCAAAAATAGAAATTATCCGTTTATAAGTTAATAAAATTTTTACATAACTATTTAAGGAGGAACCGTTTATGAGTATGTTTGGTGCGATAGATGCAGCTGCATCTGGTTTGACGGCTGAACGATTACGTATGGATGTTATTTCTAACAACATTGCTAATGCGAATACTACACGTACAGCAGAAGGCGGGGCCTATCGTCGTCGAGTCGTTGTCTTTGAACCGCGAACAGGAGATACATCCTCATTTTCACAGACTTTATCTAAAGAGATGCAGGTTGGCGAAGGTGTAAGAGCTGTAGGAATTACAACTGATAATACACCAGGGCGTACAATTTATGATCCGAATCATCCTGATGCAAATAAAGACGGATATGTAGAAATGCCAAATTTAAATATAGTTTCTGAAATGGTAGATATGATTACTGCCTCAAGGGCATATGAGGCTAATGTAACTGCTGTGAATGCAGCAAAAAGCATGGCGATGAAGGCTCTTGACATAGGAAAATAGTGAGGTGTGTGTTGGATGCAAGTGGAAGCATTAAAATTGACCCCAGTAATTAGTAGTGCAACTACTAATATTAATCAAAATCAAGCGGTTGGAAAGAAAAACTTTAGTGAGTATTTTAATGAAGCATTAAATAATGTAAATGATCTTCAATTAAAAGGACAACAAGCTAGTATTGATATGGCTGCAGGTAAAGTAAAAGATATCTCCCAAGTGGTTGTAGCAACTGAAAAAGCAAATATTGCTTTGCAACTGACTATGCAGGTACGTAATAAGGTTTTAGATGCATATCAAGAAGTTATGCGTATGCAAGTGTAATGTAAAGTAATATACTTTTGAGTGGCGAAAGGATGAGACGATGGCCGACTGGAAGGAGCAGTCCCTGCAAGTTTGGAAAAAACTCGGTAAAAGGCAACAATATACGATTATCGGTACTGCTATATTATTAATGATAACAATTTTAGGTTGGAGTTATTGGTGGGGTAGTAAACCTGATATGGTACCATTGTTTACGGGGATGGAAGCCAAAGATGCAGGCGAAGTTGCAGCAAAACTCAAAGAAATGAAAATATCTTATGAACCACAAGAAACAGCTCATGGCACGGCAATACTAGTACAAGCAAAGGATGTACATAATGCTCGGCTAGAACTTGCTACCCAAGGCCTGCCACGTGGTCAAAAAGGTTTTGAAATCTTTGATGATAGTAAACTAGGTGTTACAGAATTTCAAAATAAAGTAAATTATTTACAAGCTTTACAAGGTGAATTGACTCGGACGATTGAACAACTTGAAGAAGTTGAAAAAGCCAGAGTACATATTGTGTTGCCGGAAGATAGTTTATATAAGAAAAATGAAAAACCAGCGACTGCTTCGATTATGTTGAAATTGAAGCCAAATCAACAATTGTCAAAACAGCATATAAAAGGTATTGTCAATCTTGCTGCACATAGTGTACAAGGATTGCAGGCTGCAAATATCACGATTGTAGACAGTTCGGGTAAAATATTAAACGATCCCGAAGAAGATGAAAAATCTTTGGGAAATGCAACGATGACACAGCTGGATATGACGAAGAAAATTCAAGATCGTTTACAAAAAGACCTGCAAACTTTCTTAGATCAAGTTTTAGGTTCAGGAAAAGCAGTTGCAAGAGTAAATGTGGAGTTGACTTTTGATCAACATATGACTGATAAACAAGTATTTACACCTGTTGTTGATGATTCTGGTATTATTCGTAGCTCGCAAGACAGTACTGAAAGCTATAATGGTACCTCAGGAACGCCGGGTGGTCCAGCGGGAACAACTTCTAATATTCCAGGTTATGTAGCTACAAATAACACACAGTCGCAATATGATAAAAAAGAATCTACTAAAAATTATGAAATAAATGAAACAAAAGAAAAAGTTGTAGCGGCTCCGGGGGCTATTAAGAGGCTAACAGTTGCGGTTCTAGTTGATGAACAAATGACGCAAACACAACAAAGCAGCATTTCTCGGTCGGTGTCATCAGCGATTGGTTTGGATACTGGTCGTGGAGATACGATTTCTGTAGAAGCAGTGCCATTCAGTACTGAGCTAGCAGATAGACAAGCGAAAGAAGATCAGCAGCGTATTGATCAAGAAAATCAAATGTTCTGGATGAAAGTTGCGTTGGGAGTATTACTTGCTGCAATGATTATTGCATTTATCTATGTTCGTCGTCGTAAAGCTCGTCTTGCAAGGGAAGCCGAAGAAAGAGCTGCTATGGAAGCGTTAAGGGCGCAAAAAGCAGCGAGAGCAGCGGAACAAGCAGCTACAGCTGAAGACATTGATGAAATGTCACCAGAACAACAGACTCGTATGACAGAAAGACAAGCATTAGAAGAAATGATTAGAACACGTCCAGAAGAAATCGCACAACTAGTAAGAACTTGGTTGGCAGACGAGTAATAATAAGTGTATTGTAGGTGAGCGCATGTACGAATCTAATGAGTTAACAAATAAACAAAAGGCCGCAATTCTATTCATAGCGCTTGGTCCAGAAGTTTCAGCGCAGCTTTTTAAACATTTGCATGGGGATGAAATTGAAAAGCTCACCTTGGAAATAGCGAACCAGCGTCAAGTAACACAAGAACAAAAAAACCAAGTTATTAGTGAATTTTATCAAATGGCAATGGCAAAAGAGTATATTTCTACTGGCGGTTTAGAGTATGCTCGTGAGGTATTGGAAAAAGCATTGGGCTCAGAAGAAGCAGTTAACATTATCAATCGTCTTACTTCGAGCTTACAAATTCGTCCATTTGATTTTGCTCGGAAGACAGATCCAGCCCAGTTGCTGAATTTTATTCAAAGTGAGCATCCACAAACGATTGCTTTGATTATGGCTTATTTATCACCCGATCAATCAGCGGCAATTATTTCGGCGTTGCCGCCTGAACGGCAAGTTGAAGTAGCGAAGAGAATCGCAACGATGGATAGAACAACGCCAGATGTTTTACGTGATGTGGAACGTGTTTTGGAGAGAAAACTTTCCTCGCTTGTTACCCAAGATTTTACTGCTGCTGGTGGAGTTAGTTCTATTGTTGAAGTTCTCAACCGTGTGGATAGAACAACAGAACGTACAATTATTGAAAATTTAGAAGTGGAAAATCCAGAGCTTGCAGAAGAAATCAAACGGCTTATGTTTGTATTTGAAGATATTGTTATGCTTGATGATCGTTCACTCCAATTGGTATTGCGTGAAATTGATCAAAAAGACTTGGCTCTTGCACTCAAAGCTACAGCAACAGAAGTTGGTGAAAAAGTTTATAAAAATATGTCCAAACGTGCAGCTGATATGTTAAAAGAAGAAATTGAATATATGGGACCTGTTAAAATTCGCGATGTAGAAGAATCACAACAAAAAGTTGTTAATGTAATTAGGCGACTCGAAGAGTCTGGTGAAATCATAGTATCTCGTGGTAAAGGAGACGAAATGGTTGTCTAGGGTAATAAAGGGAGCTATATTGCAAGACAGTCCCAAAATTTTAGAAAATCCAGTAATGGATATTGTTGGACAAAGCCAAGATGAAGTGGAATTTAGTCGTGGAGATATTGCCGTTGCTGCCGCTTACGCCGTGATGTTAGAAGAACAGAAGCGCAAAGCGACGAAAATGGTTCAAGATGCTGAAGTGCAGCGGAATATTATTATTGCCGATGCACAGAAACAGGCTGAAGAAATTGTTGTGCAGGCAAATGAAGAAGTGGAACAAATTAAAATTGTCGCTCGTAATGAAGCGAAAGAAGCTGGTTATGGCGAGGGTCATGATAATGGCTACAAGGCTGCAAAAAACGAGATGGAAAATCTTATTAAAGAAGCCAATGAAAAAGCCGAAAGGACTGTTCGATTGGCTGAAAATGAAATTAAAGATAGCGTTTTAAAAGCGGAAAGTAAGATTGTTGAAATTGCTATGGCGATTGCTAATAAAGTGATACCACAACATGTTATCGATATACCGCACATCATTTTACCTTTAGTGAGAACTGCTCTAGAAAAGGTTCGTGATCAACGCGATATTATTGTTAAGGTTTCTCCTGATGACTACGAACTTGTTTTAATGGCTAAAAAGGAATTTCAGACTATGCTTGATAGCGATAATCAACTTACCATTTCTTCAGATCAAACGTTAACCAATGGAAACTGTATTGTTGAAAGTGCAAATGGCAATGTTGATGCGAGGCTAAGCACACAATTGGAAGCAGTGAAAAAAGCAATTCAGGAAGTTGTGTAATAATGGATATTGATATTAGTAAATATATGAATGCAATAAACTCCTGTGAGCCGATTAAAATGAATGGTAAAATAACGCAAGTTATTGGTTTAGTCATTGAGTCACAAGGACCTAATGTTAGTCTTGGCGAGTTATGTTATGTTTGCTCTAGACTAAATAATGTCGAACCAATTCCTGCTGAAGTTGTAGGCTTTCGCCAAGGACATGTACTACTTATGCCGATTGGTGAAATGCAAGGAATTGGACCTGGATGTGAGGTTATATCAGCGCAAAAAACCTTACGAGTTCAAGTTGGTAAGCAATTATTAGGTCGTATTTTAGATGGATTAGGAAATCCTATTGACGGTAAAGGCTCGCTATTTACAGAACAAGAATATCCTTTGAATGCGATGCCACCTCATCCATTATCTAGACCACGGATAAAGAAAATCCTATCTGTTGGGGTAAGAGCTATTGATGGTGCCATTACTATGGGGTGTGGACAACGTATTGGTATTATGGCAGGTAGTGGTGTTGGTAAAAGTACTTTGCTAGGCATGATCGCTCGTAATACGGAAGCTGATATTAGTGTCATTGCACTTATTGGGGAACGTGGTCGTGAAGTTAGAGAGTTTATTGAACGCGATTTAGGTGAAGAAGGCTTAAAACGAGCCGTAGTAGTTGTTGCGACTTCGGATCAACCAGCACTTGTTCGCATTAAAGGGGCCATGACGGCAACCGCGATTGCAGAGTATTTTCGTGATCAAGGAATGAATGTTGTATTAATGATGGATTCAGTAACACGCTTTGCGATGGCTCAACGTGAAGTAGGATTAACTGTTGGTGAACCTCCAGCAACACGAGGCTATACTCCTTCTGTTTTTGCGATGTTACCAAGGCTGTTAGAACGAGCTGGAACCAATGATGTAGGGTCAATCACTGGTATTTATACGGTATTGGTGGATGGTGATGATATGAATGAACCGATTGCCGATGCAGTTAGAAGTATCTTAGATGGTCACATTGTACTTTCAAGAGGCATAGCTGCACAAAACCATTATCCGGCAATTGATTTATTAAATAGTGTAAGTAGGGTAATGCTTGAAATTGTTGAAAAAAAACATTATGAGGCTGCACAAAAATTACGGTCATCCATGGCGGTGTATCGTGAAGCGGAAGACCTGATTAATATTGGGGCTTATGTACAAGGATCAAATGCCAATATTGATCGAGCGATTACTCAGATTGAACCAATTAAAAATTTTTTAAAACAAGATGTTTATGAAGTTGATACTTTAGATGAAACAATAAAACGCTTGGTTAGTTTATCTTCTTAAAAGTTAAATGCGCTGGGAAGTGATTTGATTGAAAAAGTTTAGATTCCGTTTAGCTACAGTGCTTAAAGTTTCACAAATAAAAAAAGAACAAGCAGAAATTGAGTTTGCAGAAGTAACTACTTTTCTATTGCAGCAGCAACAAATGTTGGTTGACTATGAAGACGAACTTTCGCAGGAAATGCAAAGCTATTACAATATGGCTAATCAAAGAGTTACCATTGAAAAATTAACGAGTTACGGTAGTTACTTTGATCGTATGCGAAATCAGATTCAAAATCAGCAACAAGCAATTGTACAAGCTGAAGTAAAAAGAAAAGAAAAATTAGCAATTTTACAAGCGACAATGTGTAAGCTGAAAACGATTGAACAATTACGTGATAAGTGTTTTGAAGAATTCCAAAAAGAGCAGTTGTTTGAAGAACAAAAGGAACTTGATGAGATTGGTTTACAAATATATACACGGATGGCAAGGTGAATGTAGATGATGGAAGGAATTAGTCAGGTTTTACAGAGAATTAGTAATATTGAGGATCAATTTTCTCCCAATAAAGCTAGTAACCATAAGTTTCAATCTTATATGGATGGAGCTATGAATCCCAAAATTGGTCAAAATAGCTCCAAAACAAATGGTGAATTAGCGAATAAGGCGGTTGCTACCAATGCTCCGGCTGACATTAATTCTTTAATTAATCAATCAGCACATAAATATGGTGTAGATCCAAAACTTGTAAGTGCGGTTGCACAAACAGAGTCAAATTATACGCAAAATGCAGTATCGGATGCAGGCGCAGTAGGCGTTATGCAACTTATGCCTGATACAGCTAGTTCGCTTGGTGTTACTAATATTTACGATCCACGTGATAATATTGAAGGTGGAGTGAAGTATATTAAACAGTTATTAAATACCTTTGATGGTGATGTATCGAAAGCTGTAGCCGCTTATAATGCAGGACCACAAGCAGTAAAAAACTATAATGGGGTTCCACCATATGCTGAAACTCAAAACTATGTAAAAAAAGTTCTTGATTTATACAGCTGATAAAAAGTATCCCAGAAGGTAGGTGTGAGATGGCGGCGAATAAGGCAGAAAAAGCTGATAAAAAAGAAATAGTAGAAGAAGTAGAAGATGTAGAAGATGATGAGGAAGAAGAGGAAGAGAAGCCTTCCGTTTTTCTTCGAATTTTAAAGATAGGTGCTATTACATTTTTAATATTAGCCTTTATCATTGGTGGTTTTTTCTTAGGGGTTTATTTAAGAGTTTTTGACGTAAGCCAAATTAATGATAAACTAGAATTATATAAATATCCGATTATTGGTCAATATTTTGAGAAACCTCTTACTGCTAAGGATGAGAGCAAAGGAACTGGTGATCTAGAGAAACCTGGGAAACCAATTGTTATTCCTGATCCAAAAGCTCAGGATAAAACGGATAATCCTTTAAAATTAACCGAAGAGGAAAAACAAGCAGATGCCTCTAAACCAATTGTGTTGGATAAAGCAGAGATCGACAAACAATTAAAGCTTAGACAAGCTGAAGAAAAAAAACGTGTATCAAAATTAGCTCGTTTATATGGTTCGATGAAACCAGAAAAAGCAATGCCAATTTTAGATACATTAGACGATGATATGGCGATTGCAATATTGAGCAAGATGGAAGAAGATCAAGTATCTAAAATTTTACCGCTTTTTGATACTTCGAAAAGTGCAAGATTAACAAGGATTATGTATAATGGAAAACCGTCAGTGACGCAAGTTAGGTAGTCGGTTATCTGTTATATCATGATAAATAATTTACTGAAAGGAGGTGAGAAAATGGATATGCAGGTAAACTTAGTTGTTGCTCAGCCAGATACCAATACTGCAAACGCTAAAACTTCAGCAACATCAAACAATTTAAAAACTACAACGAAGAGTTCTAATAATAGTGATAAAAAATCAGGTAAAAACTTCACCGATGCTTTAGCGGATGCTAACACGAAGACAGAATTGGCAACAGAAAGTGCAACTGATAATAGCAGTGCTAATTTGATGAATAATATGGCAGGATTAAGCAATGTGGCAGTTTTGGTTGCGATTAGCTCTATGCAAGTGACACCAGTGAATGTGGAGACTACTGCAAAAGTGGACGATACGGTCGCTGCACTTATTGCATCTCAAGGCGAAGAAAAGAACTTTACTGGTATGATACAAAATGAGATACAAGATATCAAAGCAAATCAAGTTGTTACGCAGGTAGGTTCTGGAGTAATAGCTGAAACTTTAAAAGATGGTAATGTTACTGCTGGTGCAAATGCCAACGCCAATGCCAATAATACATTGGCTTCAGATTTATCACAAACTCAATTAACAGCAGATGCAGCAAAAGTAAATGATACATTACAACTAAAGGCAGTTAATAACGATCTTGCCCAGATGCAGGTATTAAAAAATTCCGAAAAGCAAGGTGAACAGGTTGTTAACACAGTTACAGAGACTCCGGTTTTGCAAGAATTACAAGTTGCCAATAGTGAGCTGGAGAAACCATTGCCGAAGACAAATGTTGCAAACAAGGGAACCGAAAAATCAAAAGATAATGTAGTCAATATTAATGTAACCAATGTAAATACTACAACAAATACTACATTAACTAATGCGAATGCTGCAGATACTCATGCTACGAATGATACTAATAATAAGGTGAACGTTGATTCAACCTTGGCAAATACGTTTGTAGCAGAAAAAACAGCTAAGTCGCAAATGGCAACGGCTGAAGTTGTAAGCAATAATGCAGAACCGCCAAATACTAACCAATTTGGTCAATTTGTAACGCTAGCGGCAAATCAGTTGGATAAAAATATGAGTACTGAAGCAGCTACAGCAAATGCTACGACACAACCATTAGTTGAATATGATATTCCGGGACAAATTGTCGAGCAGGCACATTTGATTAAAGGCACAGAAGATACACAAATGGTTATTAAATTGAAACCAGAACATTTAGGTGAATTGACATTAAAGGTTACGGTTGAAAATGGTACTGTAAGTGCATCTTTCCACAGTGACAATAGTCAAGTAAGGGGCTTGTTAGAAACAACGATGGCTCAACTAAAGCAAGATTTAACCAGTCAAGGCATTAAAGTAGATACAGTTGGTGTTTATGGTGGTCTTGGTAAATTTTTATCCGATGGTCAAAGTCAACCCGGGCAACAGGGACAAAATAGTCGTTTCAAAAATCGTAAAATTAATGTAGACGATTTTGAAGATGAAGTTGATAAAGTTGGCGGATTAATGTCAGCTAGTGGTGTAACGGACGAAGGTGTTGATTATCGTGTATAACGAAAATAAGAGGAGGATTTTTACATGTCAACTAAGCTTACAGATTCATCATATTTGAATACTACGAATGGTATAGCGAATAATGAATTAAAAAAAACAGAAACAAAAACGACAAAAGCGAATGATGCACTTGGAAAACAAGATTTTTTACAATTACTTGT
>JARBTT010000099.1 GCA_029240055.1 Anaerosinus sp. | reverse complement strand
GAAAAATGCATCCACCTACTCGGCCGATAATATTCAGGTATTAGAGGGTTTAGAGGCGGTTCGTAAGCGTCCATCCATGTATATTGGTGATACCGGTGTAAAAGGATTACACCATTTGGTATACGAGGTTGTAGACAATTCAATCGACGAAGCTGTAGCAGGGTACTGTACAGATATCTTTGTTACTATCCATAAAGACAATTCAATTTCTGTTCGGGATAATGGTCGTGGTATCCCTACCGGAATCAATAAAAAAGAGAATAAATCAGCGTTGGAACTCGTTATGACGGTATTACATGCTGGTGGTAAGTTTGATAAAGATACCTACAAGGTGTCTGGCGGTCTACATGGTGTGGGTGTATCTTGTGTGAACGCTTTGTCTACACTTTTGAAAGCTGAAGTACACCGTGATGGAAAGATATACCAACAGGAGTATCAAATTGGTAAACCTTTATATGATGTAAAAGAAGTTGGGGTCTCGGATAAGACCGGTACAATTGTAACATTCCATCCCGATGCAACCATATTTACGCAGACTACGGTATATAATTATGATACTTTGGCGAATCGACTTCGTGAACTGGCCTTTTTAAATAAAGGGGTGAGTTTGACGTTGAATGATGAGCGTGAAACCAATGAAGACGGTTCGGAAAAGAGAGAAACTTTTCATTCTGAAGGTGGTTTAAGGGAATTTGTCAAATTTTTAGATGGAACACGTCAGGCATTAATTCCTGAACCCATCTATGTTGAAGGAATTAAACAAGGTATTCCCGTGGAGTTGGCCTTGCAATATAACGATACCTATTCTGAAAACGTCCATTCTTATGTGAATAATATCAACACAATAGAAGGCGGGTCACACGTGGCAGGTTTCCGCAGAGGTTTGACACGTACCTTGAAAGCTTACGCAGATAAATCAGGTTTACTTAAAAATTTGAAAGTCGAAATTACAGGTGATGACTTCCGTGAAGGATTGACTGCTGTCATTTCGGTGAAGGTTGCTGAACCTCAATTTGAAGGACAGACAAAAACCAAGTTAGGTAATTCCGAGGTTATGGGAGCTGTGGATGTTGCTGTTGGTGAGATTTTAGGTGTTTACCTCGAAGAAAACCCACGCGAAGCGAAGGCAATTGTGCAGAAGGTCGTCATTGCTGCTCAAGCGCGGGCAGCCGCACGTAAAGCACGGGATCTGGTACAACGTAAAACGGTAATGGGTGGTTCTGGTCTTCCAGGAAAATTAGCCGATTGTCAGGATAACGACCCAACAAAATGTGAAATTTATTTTGTTGAGGGGGATTCTGCGGGTGGTACAGCGAAGTCTGGCCGTGACCGGAAACATCAGGCTATTATGCCACTAAGAGGTAAGATCCTGAACGTTGAAAAGGCCATGGAACATAAGATCTATGAAAATGAGGAGATCAAAAATATGTTCACAGCTTTAGGAGTAAGCGTTGGTACACCTGAGGATGCTAAAGCTCTTAACATAGAGAAATTGCGTTACCACCGTATTATCATCATGACCGATGCCGATGTGGATGGTTCACACATTACAACATTGATCCTGACGTTCTATTTCAGATACATGAAAGAATTGATAGAAAGAGGTTATGTGTATATCGCTACTCCACCTTTATACCTCGTAAAAAAAGGTAAAGAACACGAATATGCGTGGAATGAAGATCAACGTATCAACGCGATACAACGTTTGAAAGGAACAGGTAAAGAAGATAGTGTACATGTACAGCGTTATAATGGTCTAGGTGAGATGAATGCGGAGCAGCTCTGGGATACAACAATGAATCCTGAAACGCGTACTTTACGTCAGGTAACGATTGAAAATGCAGCTGAATGTGACCGTATTTTCTCGATGTTAATGGGTGATGAAGTGGCTCCACGCCGTGAGTTTATTGAAAAGAACGCACGTTACGCAAAAATTGATATCTAATAACAGTTTTACTACTAATAAAAAAAGGTCTGATGAAATTTTCATCAGACCTTTTTTTATTTCAATTATATTTTATAACTTAATACTGATGAATCATTTATCTGCCGGGATAAATGATTCATCAGCCAACATCTAGCCAATATTAAATAAAACCTATTATGAAATATTGCAGCAAAATTTTGCTCTTTATAGGTTATTTTATTGGAATAACTTGTATGGCGCAGACAAATGAAAAAATCAATCTCGAAGAACTATTCGAAAGCCTATCAGAAGAATTACCTGAAGATACTGATTTAAGTGAATTAAGCGAAAAGTGGGCCTATTATCTAAAACATCCAATTGATCTGAATAAGACCGATGGAACAGAATTAGCCGAATTACAGTTTGTAGATCCCTTGTTATTACAACGTCTAATTGAACATCGACAAGTTTCCGGCGACTTTATTAACGAGTTAGAGATCCAATCTATTGATGGCTTTGATACAAGGATCGTAAACTTATTGTTGCCTTTTGTTAAAGTTGGAGAAAACAGTCCATTTACGGGGACTAAATTTAAAGATTTCTCACATGAATTTATGTTGCGTTACGGGCGGACATTGGAGAGAACAAAAGGCTATCAAATTTTAGATACCACAAGGTCTCGGTATCTAGGGGATCCTAACAGATATGCTATCCGATATCGGGCAAATCTAAAAGATAAGATTCGCTTGGCAATTAATATGGAAAAAGACGCAGGGGAGCCATTTTTTAAAGATAAGCAAAAGTTGGGATTTGATTTTTATGGAATAAGTCTGTCTGTTAAGGCTATTGGCCCGGTCCGGAATCTTGTTGTTGGTGATTATGCATTGCAGTTTGGTCAGGGTCTCAGCATGTGGAATGGTTTGAGCTTTGGGAAAGGGGGACTGGTACAGAATACCGCCCGGCAGGGGATCGGAATAAAACAATACAGCTCATTAAATGAGGTGGACTTTATGCGTGGAATAACAGGAACATTGCGGTTGAGGCGGTTTGAGGTCACGCCTTATTTTTCATATCGTGCCATCGATGCTAATGTCGATGATAACATCGAACCACGGGTAATTAAGACCATTGCGAAAACAGGACTACACCGAACACCGACCGAACAACATTATCGAAATGCTGCTCATCAAATGACTTATGGATTGAATGTTTTATGGAGGTATAATCGTTTCAAAGCAGGGATTAATTTCAATCAATCTCAATTAGATGTAATTAAGCTCAGGGGGACATCTAATAGACAGCAGTATGATTTCGAAGGTGATGTACTGAGAAATATCAGTCTGTATACGAATTATACCATTCGAAATATTCATTTATTTGGAGAATATGCCAGTAGTTTAGAGGGTGGTACGGCGCTGTTATTGGGTGCAATCGTGAGTTTACATCCACGTTTATCCACCGTTGTCCTCGTTCGGAATTACAAGAAAAACTACCACACTTTTTATGGACAGGGTTTTGGTGAATCGAGCAGCACATCTAATGAAGAGGGTGTTTACGCCGGACTTACATACCAGCTGGCAAGAAAATTAGTATGGTCCAATTATGTCGATGTTTTCCGGTTCCCAGAGGCAAAATATCAGGCAGATACTGGTTCAGTAGGAGCAGACTTTTTTAGTCAGCTCAGTTATATATGGTACAAAAAGGGACAACTTACATTACGGTACCGAAATCGGTTAAAACAGGTGAATTATGTTGGTGAAGGACAGACCGAATCGGGCTTGGTGAACAGCGCAAAACAACAGCTACGGATAGAATTTCAATATAAACTGAATAGAATCTGGACAATTCGATATCGGGCGGAAGCTAATTTATTGCAGAAAGAATATGAAAATGACAACAAAGGATATATGTTCTATCAGGATATCTTTTGGAAACCTGAAGTTGGAAAAATACAACTGAATTCGCGAATTGCTTATTTTCAGACGGATACTTACGAAAATCGGATCTACGCCTATGAGAATGATGTTCTATATGCGTCGGGATTTGGTATGTACGCCTCACGCGGTTGGCGGACATATTTGAATTTAAGATATAGAATAAACCATAATCTCGATATATGGACAAAGTATGGAATTTATTATTATCCCGGTAAAGAGACAATTGGCACGGGCCTGGATGAGATCAAGGGCAACCGAAAGTCCGAAATTAAGATACAATTAAGATGGCAATTATGATGGAGTTGGGGTTTTATCAAAAACTAGAACGGATTCCACTTCTCAAGGTTACCGCTATTTATGTTATCGGACTCTTTACCGCACCAATGTTGAAGTTTTCGTTCGTCTGGTTTCAACATCTGCAACATGGCTTGTTTATCGTATTGGGTATAACACTTAGTTGCTATCTGTTTAAAGGGACATTATTTAAGTATGGCTATCTTATCGGATATTATATACTTATCTTGTCATTTGCCGTCTGGCAATTTTGGCGTAATGACCCACTTTATGTGCAAAATCATTTTTCGCATTTTCAGTTAGATAGTTATGTTGTGGATATTATTGAGGAGCCTAAAGATAAATCCGGTACCACGCGATTCTCAGCTGAGGTGATAGGCGGCTATATTCAGGACAGTTTTGTTGTAACAACCGGTAAGGTGATGATTTCAATGAAATCCGCGGAGGAAAATCAATTACAATATGCTGACCAGCTCTGGCTAAAAAGTAATATTGTGACAGTTCCCCCACCGTTTAATCCCCTTGAATTTGATTATAGCAAATATTTGAGAAAATCTGATATTCATCATCAGATTTTCCTGAACACAGGTGATTATAAAATAATTGCAAAGAAAAGCCCGAGGTCAGCAAGTCTTATAGGTATTGCGTTGCAAACAAGGCAATATTTTCTAAAAAAGCTACGCCGTTATTTTAAGGAAGAGGAATACTTTTCGATTGCTGCTGCTTTGTTATATGGTTTTCGGAGTGACATTGATGATGAGAACATAAAAGCATTTACAAATACTGGGACAATCCATGTGCTGAGTGTTTCGGGCATGCATGTTGCCGTACTGTTTGGTTTTTTATCGCTAGTTTTTAGATTTTTCCCCTGGCGTCCGATGTTGAGCTTGTTGCCTTTTGTTCTTACATTTTCCATTATTTGGATATACGCTTTTATTGCTGGTCTGGATCCTCCCATTGCCCGTGCTGCTATTATGATTAGTTTTGTTTTATGTGCACAACACTTTAAGCGAAATAGCTCAACCTTAAATGCGCTAGTTGCTGCCGCAACCGTTATTCTGCTCTTTTCTCCCAAAGCTATAGCCGATGTGGGATTCCAGCTTTCTTTTTTGGCGGTTTTGGGCATGGTATTATTTTTGCCAGTGTTTGAAAAAAATATTGTCGTGAAAAATCCTCTGCTTCGGTTTGTGAGGGATACCATTGGTATTTCCATAGCAGCACAGGTTTTAACGACACCGCTTACACTCTATTATTTTGGGCAGTTTCCGACCTATTTTTTATTGGCTAATCTACTTGTTGATCTCCCTTCGACCATAATGATGTACCTAGGTTTTTTAATGACGATCAACCCCATCGATTGGTTAAATGAGCTCTTAGGATACCTACTGGAGAATTTAATTGGATATATACTCTATTGCCTGAAGTCCATCGATCGTTTGGCATTTTCAACGATTAAAATCAATATCGTTGACAATATGCTTCTCTTTCTCTCTTATGCTGCCATTTTTTGTTTTTTATATGGCTATCAATGGAAGGATAAAAAGTATAACTATCTCGGTCTACTCTGTGCGCTAGGGATCATGATCATAGCGATAAATCAGCAGTATATAGATAAAAATACCGAGCGATTTCGAATATATAACACCAAAAACGAATTAACAATTGCTTATTTTAAAAATAAAAGAGCGGTTATCTATAGCACGTTTGACTCTTTAAATCATAAAGCTCTGCAATATGCTTGCGGCCGAGAAATTCAAGTATTGGCTTCCGAAGACAATGTTCAATTTATTCCATTGAAGGGTAGAAGTAAAAGGAATAATTATTTAATAGCGTTGCCGATTGGAAAGATAATTGTTATGGAGCATTTCAAGGATGCATTGCCAGCCGCAGATCTGCTGGTGATTAGAAAGAATGCTATTCAAAAACTATCCGTTGCGTTGAATGGGATTTCGCCTAGAGAGGTTATCCTTGATGGTTCCAATTCCTTGAGGAAGTCATTGCAGGCGCAGGCCATATTGGATAGTTTGAAGATAAAGAGTTATATCATAAAAGATAATTTTGCGTATGTTTGGGATAAGGAGAGCTTATGACTTTAGATAGCATATCAATCTTAAGACAATATTGGGGTTTTGAATCGTTTCGGCCCTTGCAGGAAGAAATTATTCAGTCGGTTATTTCTGGTAAAGACACACTCGCTTTACTACCAACAGGGGGCGGGAAATCCATATGTTTTCAGGTGCCGGCATTGATGATGGAGGGAATCTGTATCGTGGTTACCCCGTTGATTGCCCTTATGAAAGATCAGGTAGAGCACTTAAAAAAAAATGGTATCCAAGCTGTTGCCATTTACTCGGGAATGAAAAAAAGGGAAGTGGATATTACGTTGGACAATTGTGTCTATGGAAAAATAAAATTCCTTTATCTATCCCCCGAGCGGTTGTATAGTGACCTTGTCCGGGAGCGGATCCGATTTATGAATGTCAATTTATTCGCGATAGATGAGGCACATTGTATTTCTCAATGGGGGTATGATTTTAGACCGCCATATCTCGAGTTGGCAAAACTGAAAGAGCTCCATCCCAAAATCCCATTTTTAGCCCTGACAGCAACTGCTACTGAACGCGTTATAACCGATATACAGAAGAAGCTAAATTTTCCGGAACAAAATGTATTTGTCAAAAGTTTCCTTCGGGACAATTTAGCTTATATGGCTATCGAGGAAGAGGATAAAATGGGGCGGATGGTGCGTATTATTCATAAACTAGGTGGATCAGGTATCGTATATGTTCGAAATCGAAGAGAGACGCAGGAAATAGCCCGTATTTTAATCAACAATGGAATAGCGTCAGATTATTATCACGCTGGACTTTCAGGACAGGAGCGTGATCAAAAACAGGATGCATGGATGACGAATGCTGTTCGTGTTATCGTCGCTACAAATGCATTTGGAATGGGGATCGACAAGCCCGATGTTCGTTTTGTCATCCATCTGGATCTGCCCGATTCGCTGGAAGCTTACTACCAGGAAGCCGGTAGGGCGGGACGGGACGGTAAAAAAGCATACCCAGTTATTCTTTACCAAAAGAATGATGAAAAAAAGCTCCTTGATACCCTGAGTGCTAGTTTTCCCGATGTTCCTTTCATTCAGCAGACTTATCACTATTTATGTAATCATTTTCAAGTGCCTTATGGGGCGGGTGAGGGCCTTACGCTGGATTTTGATGTGGTTACATTTGCCAAGAAATATCAATTGCCATTGATTCCTGTGATGAATGCACTGAAATTTTTAGAGCGCGACGGTTGGTTAACCTTGTCTGAAGCTGTAACAATACCCTCACGTTTCAAATTTGAAATTGATAGCACTGAATTGTATAAAGTTCAGGTGCAATATGTAAAATATGATAAATTGATTAAAGCGATTTTACGTGTGTATGGTGGCGTTTTTGAAAATTATATCCTGATTAATGAATATGAATTTGCAAATAAGCTTGGGGTGCCTTATGGCCGTGTGGTGGAACTTTTAAAATCACTCGAAGCATTGGAAATTGCAAGTTACCTCCCTTCTACAGATGCACCGCAGCTAACGTTTTTACAAAATCGTGTCGATTATAAACATCTGCATATTGACCATATCTTTATTCGGGACCGTCACCAGGTAAAGGAGGAGCAGGTTAATGGGATGATCAATTATATTGAGAAATCGCACTGCCGCAGCCAGTCGTTGTTGCTTTATTTTGGAGAAAAGAATGCGGGGTTCTGCCAGGTATGTGATTTATGTTTAATACGTATACACAAAGAAGGACAACGAAACCAAATCAAAGCGGAGATAAAAACCAGCTTATTGACTGCACCAAAGGGGCTGCATGATCTGGTTGGAAGCTTAACCCTTGGTAGCGAAAAAAAAAGAATAGAGATCATCCGTGATCTGTTAGATGCCGAAGTAATTCGACTGCACGACAATCTCTATTCCTGGAATACCTTATTTTGATTATTTTTCTATAGGGAGATTGAGTTCTTCTTTGCCCCATTCAGACCATGAGCCATCGTAAACCCGGATAGCGGTGTGCCCTGAAATATATGCAGCAAAGGCGAGTATGGAGGCCGTTACACCCGATCCACAAGAGAATATATATTCATCTGTCGCTTTAGACTGATCAAAGTGCTGCTTGAGCTCGTCAATTTCTTTATAGTAAATGTCCGAAAGCAATTCTTCGAAGGGTAGGTTTTTGGAATGTGGAATATGTCCACCACTGAGGCCTTTTCGGGGTTCCGCAACTAAACCGATAAATCTCCCTTTACTTCTAGCATCGAAAATAGTTGTCTCAGGCGATTTATAGTGCGCTAAAATATATTCCTTATCAGCAAAGAGGTTTTCTTGAAAACGAGCTTTAAAATTTCCAGTCTGGTGATTTTCTTTATAATTGTCAGTTAGTTTATAGCTATTGTTTTTCCAAGCAGGAACTCCGCCATTTAAAATATAGACCTGATCAAACCCCATCACCTTAAACATCCACCAGGCACGTGGACTGGAATAAACACCCCATCTATCATATAAAACCACTGTACTGTTTTGATTAATACCCAATGCTTGAACTTCTTTTTCAAAGACCTGCTCAGTTACCAGTGTGTGCGGCAATTTAGATGAGTGGTCGGAAAGTTTTCCTTCGATATCAAAAAACAATGAGTTTGGAAGTAATACTAATTTTGCATCTTTTAGGGATTGACCGACCTTATCGATGGTACAGTCTAGTAGGATCACATTTTCATCTCTTGTCAATGTGTCCTGAAGTTCGGATGGGCTTATTAAGGCTGACTTGAATGACATAACAATTATTCTTATGTATACAAAATTACAAAGCAAACCTATAAAAACAAAGAGGCTGTCCATTTTGGAACAGCCTCTTTTTATGGATTTAAAATACTAATTACTTAGTGTTTTTGTCATTTTCCATTTGCTCTTTCAATTGAGCTAATACGTCTAAGTCGCCTAAAGTAGATTTTTCAACAGAATCTTTTACTTTTTTAACAGCTGAAGATTCAGCTTTAGCGTCTTTTTTACGGTTATTAGACTCTTCTTTGCGAGCTTCTTCTTTCTCTTCTTCCCAGATACGAGAGTGAGAAATTACCAAACGTTTATTCTCTTTGTTGAACTCGATGATTTTGAATGAAGTTACTTCATCAACTTTCAATGAAGAACCGTCTTCTTTAAGTTGAACTCGATGATTTTGAATGAAGTAACTTCATCAACTTTCAATGAAGAACCGTCTTCTTTAACAGAGTGTTTAGAAGGACAGAAACCTTCAACACCGTATTGTAGCGCAACGATATCACCTTTGTCACCAACTTTGATCACAGTACCTTCGTGGATAGAACCTTCAGTGAAGATTGTCTCGAAAGTATCCCAAGGGTTTTCTTCCAATTGTTTGTGACCTAAAGATAATTTACGGTTTTCTTCATCTAATTCTAATACAACTACGTCTAATGTTTCACCAACTTTAGTGAATTCGTTAGGGTGGTTGATTTTTTTAGACCAAGAAAGATCAGAGATGTGGATCAAACCGTCGATACCTTCTTCTAACTCAACAAATACACCGAAGTTAGTCATGTTTTTAACAACAGCTGTTTGTTTAGAGCCTACAGGGTAACGCTCAGTGATGTTTTTCCAAGGATCTGGAGTCAATTGTTTGATACCTAAGCTCATTTTGCGCTCGTCACGATCTAAAGTTAAGATCTGTGCTTCGATCTCGTCACCAACTTTTAAGAACTCTTGTGGAGAACGTAAGTTTTGAGACCAAGACATTTCAGAAACGTGGATCAAACCTTCAACACCAGGGATGATTTCTAAGAAAGCACCGTAATCAGCAACTGTTACGATTTTACCTTTCACTTTAGAACCAACTTCTAATGCTGTATCTAAAGATTCCCAAGGATGCTCAGATAATTGTTTCAAGCCTAAAGCGATACGTTTTTTCTCGTCATCAAAATCTAATACAACAACGTTGATTGTTTGATCTAGAGATAAAACTTCTTTTGGATGCTCGATACGGCCCCAAGAGATATCTGTGATATGCAACAAACCGTCAACACCACCTAAGTCGATGAACACACCGAAGTCAGTGATATTTTTAACAGTTCCTTCTAATACTTGACCTTTTTCTAATTTAGCAACGATCTCAGATTTTTGGTTTTCTAAGTCGTTTTCA
>JARBTT010000098.1 GCA_029240055.1 Anaerosinus sp. | reverse complement strand
CCTAGACTCTTATTTAATTCAGTTGCTAAATGCGCTAAGTCATCGCTTGAAGCGGCAATTTGTTGCATTGCTGCAGATTGCTGCTCTGTAGCCGCCGAAACAGTTTGGGTATGTGCTACGGTTTCATTCATCACATGGTTTATTTCGGTAGAAGAAGACTCAATGGTATGTCCATTATCAAATAACGTAGCTACGTTTGACAATACTTGTGAAGTTTTTTGCTGGACATTTTCAATCAAATGTGAGATTTGCAAAAACTGTGCTTCAGCTTCGTTTACATGTTTCATCCCAAAGGAAACTTCACTGGAAGCTTGATCAACTGCGGACACAGCACCAGCTACAGCTTGATTAATTTCATCTATTAATGCAATAATTTGACTGGTTGACTGCTGAGACTGTTCGGCAAGTTTTCGAACTTCATCGGCAACGACGGCAAAGCCTCGACCTTGTTCACCAGCTCGGGCTGCTTCGATTGCGGCATTTAATGCTAGTAAATTTGTCTGAGCGGCAATGCCAGAAATCATATTTACGATTTCACTAATTTTTGCTGTTCCCGCAGATAATTTTACCACGGTTTCACTTACATTTTTAGTACTTGTATCAATGTTTTCCATCTGAACTCTAGCAGCTTGCGCTGTTTCAGTTCCTTTTGTACTGCTTTCCACGGCAAGGTTCGCAGACCCATTCGCTTCTTCGGTATTCCCCTTCATGGTACCAATTTCTTGTATGAAACTAGCCATGGTGGTGTTAACTTTGTTAATGGTTGCTTGTCCGTGAATCGTTTCATCTGCTACTTTGGTAACGGCTTCGGCAACTTGAGTTGCTGTTTGCGCTGATTGATTTGCGCTTTCTTTCAATTGTAAGGAAGACGTAGCGGTGTGATTTGCAGATTCATTTACTTGTCCAATTAGCGCCCATAGCTTTTCACGCATCTGAATCATTGCGATGCGCAACGTTCCCACTTCATCTTTTACCTGGTAATGGGAACGATCTATTGCTTCTAACGTAGATTTTGTTAAATCGCCAGCAGCGATTGCACTCGCATATTGGGACATTTCTTTAATTGGTCGTACAATACGCCCAGCAATCCAATTTACGACAAAAGCAGCTAAACCTAAACCGATAAAGAAGAGTAGAACAAACATCCACGTCAGTTGTCTGACTGGAGCAAATTCTTGTGCAGTTGGAGCAATCGTAAACACGCCCCATTTATCCTGGGTTGGAGCAAAAGCTACAATTGATTCGATACCATCAATTTGTGTAACGATATAGCCCTTATTGCCTTGCTTGATACTTTCGAGTGCTTGCATCAATTGCTCATTGCCTAAATCTTTAATGCTGCTCTTCATAATAAGCTCTGCTTTGGGATGACTAACAATCATTCCATCAGGAGCTACCAGCATACAATAACCAGCTTCGCCAACTTTTGTTTCGCTAAAGCCTTCCGTGAATTTTTCTAGTGGGATACCACCGACGACTGCGCCAATGACACGATTATTAATAGATACTGGAGCAGCACCTACCACAATTGTTTTGCCTGTGGTCACAGAAACAATTGGATTATCTAAAAATGTTTTACCTTCAGGAAGCCTTTTTACATAACTTAAGGCAGATGCATCCACTAGTTTTCCTGCGCTAGTCGCAACATCCTTGCCAGACAAGTCCGGTAAGAAACTTACAGGATTCCATTGGGTGTAATCCTCCTGCATGTGCTTAGTGAAGGCAAATTGCAACTGTCGATCCGCCTGTAGAGCTGAAAATTGTGCGGCACCTTGTTTTCCGAAAGAATCCATAATCGTTTTTTCACGCTGCATTCTGATATCAAAAGCATTTGACAATTCTTGCGCCCGAATTTGGAAGCGTTCCTCTAAATTGGTTGTGAGTATTTTCGATGTATTCCAATATGAAATTGCCATTATGCAAAGCAAAATCACGGCAATCGTACTAATTATTGGGACTAATAATTGCATTCGCAGACTTTTCATCCAAAAACCTCCTACTTATAGACCCATTACAATTATTTTGATTGTTCTACTTTAGAGAGTTCTTTACTATAATCTTGATTTAAAGAAGCTTGTTGAAATGCATCATTGCTAGGTAAAACCATTCTAAAGTCGGTAATACGAGCAATTTGGACTTTACCAGATTTGATACCACCATTTAAAATATGCCCACCAGATTTACGATCCTCTGAAATGAAGTGTAAATGATAGCCTGGTACGTTAATTCCGTTTACGTATTGTGGACATAGAAAGCCAACAATGGTTCCTTTGGTTTGTTGAATATCAAAAACAGACTGTGTTTTTGCAGCGTCTGTCAAAGATGGATATGGTTTCGTTTTCCCTGGGATGCTGCGAGTTTGGCCAGTGAATACACCATCAATACGAATCGCATAAATATAATTTTTATCTTTGATGATAGAATCTAAAGCTTTTTCTAATTCACCAAAAGTTTTTACATCATTAATTTCTCCGGTTTGTTCTGGTTTAAAATTCATAACATTGGCAAAAGGTGTTTTCATTTGATCATTTACTAAAATAACTTCACCAGTAGATTTTACTTGATAAAATTTACCGTCTAAGGCAATCATTTCTCCATCAAGTCCCTCAAATGTGCCAATACCAAAATCACCAGATTTTTTTAATTCTTTCATTGTGACTTGACCATCATAAACACCTTGTAACAAAGCGTTTATTGTAGACACCTGATATAAAGAGTTTTGCGATTGTGCACTGGCAACCACTGTGAAAAATAGTAAGCATGCAACGGCAATAGAAATACGACCAATTGATTTAAGTCTATTCATGATTCCATCTCCAACTTATAAAATTTACTGAATTTTACCCGCTTAATAGAGTTAGCAAAAGACATAAAAGGGTAAAATAAAGTACCTAATTTTACATATTTCTGCACGATATAGCAAAATCCTCCTGCCATAGTTCTTTTCATAAAAAAGGGGACTATAGTAGGAAGGATTGCGGTGTTTTTTAAATTCGAAATTTTATGATTTTTACGATGTAGCATACTTCATCATCATTAATGTTGATATCATATTCCTTGGCTAGCACGTCAATGCTGGTGCGGACACGGTCAAATTCTGATCGATGGTCCTTTTTAAATGAATTAACATTTTCAAATAAAACAGCATCTTTATGAATACAGCGATCCAGCATACAGCCTGTGTGGACAATGAGATTTAGTATCAAGTCTTCATCCTGTGGTGCATAGCCAATGCTATCAATGAACTTTTTTATATTAATGACAGCGAACTTTGGATTGATATATTTCACGTATTGTTCCAGCATATCTTTGGCTTTTTCATAAATAGTTTTTGTTGATTGATTCGCAGGTACTGCTTGATTCCTATTGATATCTAGCAGATGAAAAAAATCCTTTTGGAAGCCTTTATCAAGAAGTTTATTAATGGGGAAATAAGGTAAATTTAAATCGGGATTTATATTGCCAACCACAGCGACTACGTTGTATTTTTGGTTCATTTCTTGTAACTTCTTCTTGGCATCGAGGTAATTCACGACGATGATTTCTACTTGATCTTGGTAATTGTCTTTTAATAAATCTTCAAGAATGTTTTTAGCCAGGATGCTAGAACCTTGACCAGTGACACAAACCGATAATATTGCTGTTTTGGTATTTTTAGCTGTAATCGTATTTACTGGAACTTCAGCAACTAGTGCATGATGTAAGGTATCGAGATCGTCGATTTTATATAAAACATTACGGAGAACTTCAAGCACCAACGGGGTTGAAATATTATCAATGGTTTTTATTTTAATACCAGTATCGGCCATTAATTGTTCACCAAAGTCTAAAAGGGAACCCATATCAACCAAGAGCATAACCCCTTTGCCGCGGTTGAGGGATATGACTGCGCTGCGAACCTTGTTGTAGGTTTCACTGATGGTTGCAGTCAGCGGCATGTCAATCGCTTTGCCCCATTCGGTATTGAGCAAAGCATTGGCGACATTGACGATACTGGAAGCCGTGGTATCGCCGTGACAGATGACAATCATGCCGATTTTTGCGTCATTGGGTGATTCGAGTTTGTTATGGGCAAGCAGTAGTGCGAGGAATCCTTTTTCATCTTCGGGAATGATGACACCAAATTTCTCACTGAGCTTTTTGACCAGTTCCCTTGCCACCAGAAATTCCTGAGGATTTTCCCGTTTAATTTTTGATAAATGTTGATTTTGGATTACTTTGTCTTCTTCAATTCGTTTTAGCAAAGCTTGAATATGAAAGGATAAACCAAAAATAAATTTATTATTAAACTTTGTGGCCAATTGATGCTCAGCAAAATCAATCAAATCAGTAGTAACATCTACAATTTCCTTGGGTACTAACTTATAGAGCATGGTGATGTTGGCGCGCACGGTGTGGAAGTTTTTCATAATGTCACTAAAATAGTGAGATACTTCACTTTTTAGTTCTTCATTAATGGTTTCATTACTCAGTCCTTGTGTTTTTAGCGTATCTAATTTTTTTACGATTAATTCATAGATGTCATTTTTAACTTCAAACGGATAGTATTCATGCTCTTTTGTCGGCGAAATGATAATATTTTCCGAGAACATATTTAAATAATTTTTAATGCTGTTATCTAGTTTTGCATAATCAAATAATCCTTCACGAATTTCTTTTGTCAGCATTGGAAAATCAATATTGATTTCTTGATTATTTTGTAGGTGTTGTAAAAAAGCTTTGGCACATAAGAGCTTTATTTCGGAACGTAATTGTCCAATGTTACCAACTTTAAAATCATAAATTGCTAGTGCTTTTAATACTTCGGGGGCAAGTACAATTTGTTTATTCAGGTTAACCGCTTCACAGTAGAAAAAATGGTCAATAATTTCGATTTTTTCACTAATTGGTTTTTCAGCAAAGGTAGGCAGGGTAATCGTGACTGGAATACGACGAATAAAAGTGGAGAGCAAAGCACCATTAGGTTCTTCGGTTGTGGCGGCAATGATGAGCAGATTGCTGGTTCTTTTTGCGCCGATTTCACCCAGCCGATTATATTCTCCCTTATCCATAAGGTAAAATAACATTTCTTGTCCATCTGGGGGCAGACGATGAATTTCATCTAAAAATAAGATGCCACCATTTGCTTTCTCGACAAGACCGATTTTATCGCGGTCAGCACCAGTAAATGCATTTTTCACATGACCAAATAATTGTGATAACAATAGTTGTGGATTGTTGAAATAGTCAGCACAGTTAAAGGTTACAAAAGGAAAATCATCGGTTTTTTTATTTTGCGCTAGCATACCATATTCATGCATTGCCGCGGCGAAGGTCGTTTTACCAACACCACTTTCTCCTAGAATTAGCGTATGAAGTCCTTTTGGGGGATAGACGATTGCGGCTTTCGCTTGGGCAATCTGATTGAGTAAACTACTATGATTGCCCAAAAGATGCATAAAGGGATCATCGATTGTTTCTTGTAGTATGGTCGACTCGAAGGCGGCTTTTAATTCACTGAATGAATAACTGTTTTTCATTTCAAGGGGGTGTTTCTCTCGGATTGTCTCGATCATCCCATAGGTAAGAAAAGTAACGGGACGACTATTGATTTTCACTAATCGATCGTCCTTCCATAGCTGATTCAAAATCGTACTGGCATTATTTCGCACGATACCGAGTTGATTTTGAATCAAGGTTGCATCGATTCCAGGGTTATCATTTTGTTTCACCGCGTTCATGATGACTTCATAAGAGAGTGTCTGTTCAATAAACTGCATAATCATGTCAATTTTTTTCAATCAATATCACTCCATACATTTTGCTTGAGCTTCAGTAGTGCTTAATAAAGCAAGGAAAAATAGGATAAAAATTTTATACACTAGATCAATATAGTATTAAAATATTACAAAAAAATATAATTTGCAAGAGATTTGTTCTAAAGGAATAAGAATAGTACAATATAATCTAGGAGCTTTTAGACGCTAGAGAATCGTCAGGCAAATGAATTACGCACTATCGTAGTTTTGGTAATGCAAGCAAAATAAAAACTATGCACTAAGTTTAATTTTAATGTTACTGCATAATGAATCATCGCATTATCTGAAAATTCAAGCAATAATAAATTATGCACTAGCTTGGCATGCTGCTTGCAATATAATAGGGCAAGGAATTCAACCATGAAACAACAAAGCAGGTATACACAGATAAAGGAGGTGGAAATTATGAGCGATTCACTTTTACATGACGAATTAGTTTTGTTAGATTGCAGTGCCAATGATAGTGAAGAACTATTAACAAACTTAGCAGCAATTTTAAAAGAACAAGGCTATGTAAAAGATAGTTATACGCAAGCGATTATCGATAGAGAAAAGGTTTTTCCTACAGGCTTAAATACACCTGGAGCAAAAGTGGTCATGCCACACACCGATCCAGTTCATGTAAATAAAGCAGCAATTTTAGTTGCAAGGTTGAGGAATCCTGTGTTGTTCAAAGAGATGGGCAATAGTGGAAATTCGGTAGAGGCAAATCTGGTATTCATGCTAGCCGTGACCGATCCCAAAGGGCATCTAGCAACCTTGAGTAAACTGATGTCCATTTTTTCAGATGGGGAAAAACTACTAGGTTTATATAACGCAGAAACAAAAAACGAGATGATCAATCAGTTGGATGAAATTTTAGCTTGATGCTTTGCGGTAAAAGTTAAAATTTAAAATAATAGTAAAAAAGGAGTGCTTTATGATGAAAAAAATCTTTGTAGCTTGTGGTTCTGGCGTGGCAACTTCTCAGACCGTGGCATCTAAAATTGGTAACATGTGTGAAGATGAGGGACTAAATGTATCAGTAGAAGCTGTGGATATCAAATCGCTAGAAAGTATCATTGATCAATGTGATATCTATGTGTCTATTGTATCAACGGGGGCTAATAACTGGAACATTCCAACCATCAGTGGAATTCCATTCTTGACAGGGATGGGAATGGAGGAGGAATTTGAAAAGTTAAAACAATTTATAGCGCAGTAAGTAAACTAGGCAAAGTCGATTCAATAAAAAAAGAGCCTCCTAGCTCAATGAGCGAAGGAAGCCAAAAAGAAATTATACAAACTAATTATATCATATAAATACAAAATATTTTAAATTTGATCTTACTAAAATTATATAGTTAGGAGATGGAAAAATGGAAGCGATATTAAATTATATATTAGGTTTAGGCGCGGCAATTTTCTTACCTGTTATTATGATTGCCTTGGGTTTGGCAATGAAAATGAAAGTAAAAAGAGCGATTATTGCTGGTTTAACTTTAGGGATAGCCTTTACAGGGATGAACGTAGTTTTAGGATTTATGTTTGATGCGATTAGTCCTGCGGCTACGGCTTTGGTTCAAAGAACGGGGTTACAATTAACCGCAATTGACGTTGGGTGGTCGCCAATGGCAGCGATTGCTTGGGCTTGGCCATATGCGTTGGTACTATTCCCATTACAAATTATCATTAATTTAATTATGCTAGGGCTTAGATGGACCAACTGTTTAAACGTGGATTTGTGGAATGTATGGGGGAAAATCTTCATTGCATCGATGGTTACGGCACTTACAGGAAGTTTACTCTTAGGTTTTTTTGCGGCAGCAGTGCAAATTGTCTTGGAATTAATCAATGCCGATCTTACACAAAAACAATTACAACATATCACGAAAATACCTGGAGTAACTTGTACGCATCCAATGGCTTTACAATGTGCATTCTTGGGATTATTAAATAGAGGATTGGATTTTATTCCTGGAGTTAATAAAGTCAATATGAATGCAGCACAAATGAAAGAAAAGCTTGGTATTTTTGGTGAAAACAGTGTGATGGGTTTCTTAGTGGGCGCTCTCATCGCATTTATGGGCGGGTACGAGGTGAAAAAAATATTAGTCACTGCTATGCAAGTATCCACAGCACTTGTGTTATTCCCAATGGTTGCGAAGTTATTTATGCAAGCGTTGGCACCGATTGCTGATGCAACAAGTACTTTTATGAAAAGCAAATTTAAAGGTAGAGATTTCTATGTTGGCTTAGACTGGCCGTTCTTAGCTGGTCAATCAGAAATTTGGGTAACTGCCATTGTTTTAGTGCCAATTGAATTGATATTGGCTTTGGTAATGAGTCAAATGGGGATGAATAATGTAATTCCGTTGGCTTCGATTATCAATGTGGTTGTAGCAGTTCCAGCACTGATCATCACGGGCGGTAACTTATTCCGCATGATCATTATATCGACCATTGCAACACCAGTTTACCTTGCTGTAGCAACTAGCTTTGCGCCGATGATTACTGAAATGGCAGCTACCACAGGTACGCTGCAAGTAAATGCTGGGCAATTCATCACCTGGATTCAATTGGAAGCACCAGAATTTAGATGGTCAATCGCACATGCGTTAAATGGTGAAATCGGTGGGATTGCAGCACTTGCAGCTTTTGCTGGAGCCTTTGTTTGGTACTACAAACATATGCAAAAAATTAACGCTGAACTAGATAATAAATAATATCAGCCTTTAGACAAACTATGGACAGACAGGTCGCGGGTCGGAGATAAGCACTCGTCTGCGTTGTTATAGCAAGGCACTGCTCGTCGACGTACGAAAATACGACTCCTTCGCAAACCCTTACTATGCCTAGCATCTGAGTACTTCTCACCAACCGGCAGCCTATCTTCGTACTAGTTTATAAGTGGAATGGATTTTAATATTTTCTAAAATAAAAAAATGTAATTGAAATGGAGAGATTTAAATGTTAGAAGAATTAAAACAACAAGTCGTAAAATATGCATTAAGTGCTGATCGTTCGGGATTGTGCAAACATAGAGCTGGTAACTTTAGTGCCAGAGATCCTAAGACTGGCTATGTGTGTATCACTCCTACTGGCGTAGATAGGGAAGAATTAAGTTATCATGATATTTGTGTAATTGATTTAGAGGCGAATGTAATCGAAGCAGAAACGGGGTTAAGACCGACCAGTGAAACTTTGATGCATTTGGCGGCTTACAAATCTAGACCAGATATCAATGCAGTTGCGCATACGCATTCCCGTTATGCAACTTCGTTTGCAGTACTCAAAAAAGAAATTCCCGCGATTGTCTATGAAGTAGCAGCACTTGGTTGTAAAAAAGGTTATATTCCATTGGCACCATATGGCCGTCCAGGGACACCAGAGCTTGCGCAAAGTATTGTGGAACCATTGCAAATTGCGGATGCTGCTCTAATGGAAAGTCATGGGGTGATTGCTGTAGATAAAGAGTTAAAAGAAGCGTTGTTGAAAGCACATTATGTGGAAGAGTTAGCGGAAATTTACTATCGTACATTGATGATAAATGGTGGGAAAGAGCCACACACGGTGCCATTAGAGGAGTTGCAACAATGGGAATATCCGAAAGAGATTAAACTGTTGAAGAAGTAAGAATAGATT
>JARBTT010000097.1 GCA_029240055.1 Anaerosinus sp. | reverse complement strand
TAAACCGCCGTTATTTTTGATCCAGTTGACAACTTTGCCTACGATATAGATGCTGAAAGCTGGTGGGGTATTGTATAGGGAATTATTTTGGGAGTACGTATCATAACGAAGCATTGTAGGTAGACTTTCTGGTAGGTTTTCCAGCATAGATTTACGAATGACGACAATGCATACGCCAGCTGGACCAAGATTTTTTTGAACACCTGCGTAAATCATGTCAAATTTAGAGAAATCTATTGGTCTGGAAAGTATATCAGAAGACATATCGGCGATTAAAGGCACACCGTTGGTTTCAGGAATGTAGTTCCATTCTGTTCCGAAAATAGTGTTGTTGTAACAGAGATGAAGATAAGCGGCATTTTTGCTTAATTTGATATCTTCGGCTTTAGGAATGTAATTGAAATTTTCGGCTTCACTGGTTGCGGCAACGTGGGTAGCACCAATTAATTTACCTTCTTTTAGTGCTTTTTTCGCGAAAGAACCAGAAACAACATAGTTGCCAACTTTGCCCTCAGTTAAGAAATTCATCGGAATCATATCAAATTGCATGCTTCCGCCGCCTTGGATGAATAATACCTCGTACTCATCCCCAAGTCCCATGAGTTCTTTTACCGCGCTGATGGCGTTGTTGTGTACTTCTTCATAAGGTTTGGAGCGATGACTGATTTCCATAATTGACATACCGCTGTTTTTGAAGTTTAATAATTCAGCTTGTGCTTCTTTTAGTACGTCAAGTGGTAATACGGCAGGACCTGCATTGAAGTTAAAAATACGATTTTCCAAGATAATAGCCTCCAAAAATTTATTTTATTATTTTCCAGCCATTTGGGTGCTGGATCATTTATTAGGTGATTGTGTTATATTCTAACGCTGAATTTCGCTAAACGTCAAGGAAAATTTTAAAAATGTTTTTTTGTGAAATACACTTGACGTTTGATGGCGGATAAAATATAATTTACTAGAGTAATATGACAAATTAAAAATTGACCTGTGAATAGGTTGATAAAAACATGATGATAGGGAATCGAGTTATTTTCGTCTTTTAGAGAGTCGACGGTTGCTGCAAGTCGATAGAAAAGATAATTTGTTCCACCCTAGAATGGCTAATGATGAATTATGACGGGATCGCCCGATACAGCGAACTAGAGTTGGCGCGAAAGCGCTCAAACTGGGTGGTACCGCGAACGATAAGTTTCGCCCCAATTGATTTTGGGGCGAAACTTTTTTATTTTGTCTGTTTATGCATAGTTTGTACAAAATTTAACATTTTAAAATAAAAAGGAGAGAATGATTGATGAAAGTTTTAATTGCTGATGGTGTATCCCAAAAAGGTATTGATATTTTAAGTAAGGAGTTTGAAGTTGTTGTAAAACCTAAATTGCCGGCCGAAGAATTGTTGGAAATCATCCCTCAATTTGATGGTTTAATTATACGCAGTGCGAGTAAGGTAACCAAAGAAGTTTTAGAAATTGCTAAAAATTTAAAAGTAATTGGACGCGCTGGTGTTGGCGTAGATAATATTGATGTGCAGGCTGCAACCGATAAAGGAGTTATTGTGCTCAATGCACCAGAAGGTAATACCATCGCGGCAACGGAGCACACTATGGCAATGATGCTGGCAATGTCGAGAAATATTCCTATTGCCAATGAAACAATGCAACAAGGAGAATGGAACCGTAATAAATATGTTGGGGTAGAATTACGGGGCAAAACACTTGGCGTTATCGGTTTAGGTCGTATTGGTAGCGGTGTTGCGACACGTGCAATTGCTTTTGATATGAATGTGATTGGTTATGATCCATATGTTAATGAAGAACGAGCAAAAAGTATGGGTATCGAGGTTGTTTCTTTAGATGAAATTTATGAAAAAGCAGACTTTATTACGGTTCATATGCCACTTAACCAACAAACCAAGGGTATGATCAATAAAGAAGTCATGGGTAAAATGAAAAAAGGTGTTCGTTTGGTTAACTGTGCACGTGGTGGAATCATTGATGAAGCTGATCTTGCTGAAGCGGTGAAAGAAGGCGTTGTAGCCGGCGCGGCAATTGACGTGTTTACGAGTGAACCACTTGGTCTTGATCATCCATTGGTTGGCGTGAAAAACATCGTATTAACGCCTCATCTTGGCGCATCGACAGTAGAAGCGCAAGTTGGTGTAGCGGTTGACGTTGCCCACGGTGTTGTTGCAGCGTTAAAAGGCGAACCTGTTTTAACGGCAGTCAATATGGCACCAGTTTCTGCGCAAGTGATGAAAATGATCAAACCTTATTTTACGCTTGCTGAACGTATGGGTTGTACAGCTCGTTCATTAGCAGATGGCGCAATCAGTGAAGTGGAAGTAGGCTACAATGGGGAAATTTCCGAATTAGATACCAAGATGGTAACGACTGCGGTATTAAAAGGAATCTTAAATCCGATTTTGCAAGACGTTGTAAACTATGTAAATGCGCCTGCTATTGCAAAATCTCGTAGTATTAAAGTAAAAGAAGTAAGAAATAAAGAATCAGAAAACTTTGCTAACCTTCTTACGGTTCGCATAACAGCGAAAAAAGATCAAGTGATTACGATTCAAGGTACGTTATTTGGTGAAGATGCTCGTATCGTAGCGATCAATGACTACAGAGTAGACGTTGATCCACATGCAAGAATTTTAATTTGCCCACATATTAACTGTCCTGGCATCATCGGTAAAGTTGGTTCGTTAATGGGTGCTGCTGGCATTAACATCTCTGGTATGCAAGTTGGTAAAACAGATGTATCTGGAACAAATATCATGGTACTTACGGTAGATAATGATATTCCAACAAATATCTTAAATGAAGTCATTGCCATTGACGGTATCTTCGGTGCGAAGTTGGTGAATTTCTACGCTATATAATATTATAGAAGGAAACTGTAAATAGCATAATTAATATGTACGATAAAATAGGAGTTCAACCCTTTTGTTAGAAGGTTTGAACTCCTGTTTTTTTTATACAGTCAAATTGAATTTTAAAAAAAATTATTGTATTTGTGGTAGAATGAATTTTAGTATGATGAAAAAACAATGGATTTATTTCTGAATAGAGGTGATTTGTGTGGATGCAAGGATTTTATTTGTAGCACCATTTACTGATTTGGTTGAAGCGGCAGCAGAAGTGGTAAAAGAACAATTTGCTGATTCTGCCGCACACATTAAAATTGTAAAAGGTGATTTGCAAGAATGTATTGCAATGGTAAAACAGGAAGTCGAGGATGGGGTAGAAGTTATCATCAGTCGGGGTGGTACAGCAACTTTGATCGAAAAAAATGTGAATATTCCGATTGTACCCATTCAAGTTACAGTTATCGATATTTTGCGGGCGATGATGAAAAATGGTAAATATCCTGAAAAGGTGGGAATTGCTGGTTTTGAAAATGTGATCTATGGGTGTGAAGATTTGGCGAAACTGCTGGGCATTACGTTTTGCGAAATTACCCTGCGAGATGAAGCGGAAGCGGCGGAAAAAATTGAAAATGCAATAAAAAATGGCGTAGAACTTATTGTCGGGGATGCGATTTCGACGAAAATTGCGACGAATTTAGGTATACCAGGTGCGTTGATTCATTCAGGCCGTGAAGCTATTTATAAAGCGATGAAGGAAGCGGAACTTATTGCGCGGATTCGTCGCGAAGAACAAGAAAAATCAGAACTACTTCGCACGGTAATTGACCAGTCTGCCGAAGGAATCATCGCCACAGATCCCGATGCTAAAATTACAATTTTCAATCCGATGGCAGAAAAAATGTTTAAACTATCTCATTTAGAAGTGATGGGACACTCTTTGAAAAAGGTGATTCCCGAGTTGTTGATTTCAAAGAAAAATGTAGAAGACGATGTGCAAAAAATTGGGGATAAAACATTAACCGTAAAAGAAAGCCGAATCAAGGTAAAAGATGAAACAATCGGTAATATCTATACCTTTCAAAATGTATCACAATTACAGCAATTAGAACAAAACGTGCGTAAAAAATTGCATGCAAAAGGGCTGATTGCCCGTGTGAAAATGGAAGATATCGTAGGAACTTCGCCAGTTTGCACGGCGATGAAGCGCAAGGCTACGAAGTATGCATTGACGCAGTCGACGATATTAATCACT
Organism: Anaerosinus sp.; assembly: GCA_029240055.1. Taxonomy (GTDB): domain Bacteria; phylum Bacillota; class Negativicutes; order JARBTT01; family JARBTT01; genus JARBTT01. The sequence goes on along the minus strand of JARBTT010000097.1, from coordinate 5,399 downwards.
GGTGAATCTGGTACTGGTAAGGAAATGCTCGTACAGAGTATTCATAATGTAAGCACGCGTTCTAATGGACCGTTTGTTGCTGTGAATTGTGCAGCATTGCCAGAAAATTTATTAGAGAGTGAATTGTTTGGTTATGCAGAAGGGGCGTTTACTGGTGCCAAGCGAGGTGGCAGGCAAGGCTTGTTTGAGCTTGCACATGGGGGAACGATTTTTCTTGATGAAATCGGGGAAATGCCAATGTCATTGCAATCGAGACTTCTTAGAGTATTGCAGGAAAAAGCAGTGATGCATTTAGGTGGAGATAGCGTGATTCCCGTTGATGTTAGAATTATTGCAGCTACCAATCAGAATTTAGCCAAAATGGTGGAAGAAAAGCAATTTCGTCAGGATCTTTATTATCGCTTGAATATCTTGAGAATTCATATGCCGACATTACGGGAAAGAGCAGATGATATTCCACTTTTAGCAAAAAAAATAGTAAAACAAATGCATATAGTTAATTCACAGATTACTGGTATTAGTATAGAAGCAAGAGAATATTTGAAAAAATGTGCTTGGCCGGGTAATATTAGACAACTTGCGAATACGATAGAGCGTGTGATGCTACTCAGTGATGGGCCGATGATAACAAAACAAGATATTATTGAAGCGCGCGATGAGGAAGAGCAAGAAATAGAAATAAAGGAAGAACAAAGAAATGAGAATAGTGCTAAAGATAACTTGGCAGAAATAGAAAGAAATACTTTGCGGCGAGTTTTAGAGGAAGAGAATTTTAATTATGGACGTGCGGCAGTACGTTTAGGAATTCATCGTACGACATTGTGGCGAAAATTAAATGCAAAATAATTGAATCATATTATATGATGCAAATCACACTGAATACGTTGCACTATGCAACGTATTTTTATTTGAAAAAATAAAAGATTCAGTATATTTGCATAAAAGCAAGTTGGCACGCTGCTTGCATTATATTTAGACAAATGGCCAAGGAGAGAAGGTGACACATCGATGATAAAGTTAGCGGTCATTGCAGATGATCTTACAGGCGCAAATGATACGGCAGTTCAATTTGCTAAAAATAATATTAGCAGTTGTGTGCGAATTAATTTTGATCAAAAGAATTTATTGCGTGAAACATCAGAAGTGGTTGTTTTTGATACAGATAGCCGAGATATTGATGCAACGCTTGCTCATAATAAAGTAAAAAAACTATGCGAAGCTTTACAAGATAGTGGCGTTGTTCATGTTTATAAAAAAGTAGATTCTACACTACGGGGAAATTTAGGGGCTGAAATTGAAGCGATTACGAAAGTGTTTCAGCCGGAAGTTACTGTGATTGCTCCAGCTTTTCCTAGCAATAAGCGAACAACGGTTGGCGGGTTTCACCTATTGGATGGAATACCAATTGAATTAACAGAAATCGCCTATGCGCCTAAAAGTCCAGTTAAAGAATCGCGTATTATTGAGTTGTTGAAAAAACAAACACCGAATAGAGAAATTGGGCTGATTACCTTGCCGACGATTGTAAAAGGGGTAGACGCAATCCAAGAAGCAATCAAAGCATGTGTAGCAAATGGAGAAAAATGGATTGTATTTGATAGTATCGAGAATGGACATTTAACCGCTATTGTTGAAGCAACAAAATGTTACCAAGAAGTCTTATTCGTAGGTTCAGCAGCTTTAGCGGATTGTTTACCAGCGATTTATCAGTGGCAAAAAAAAGAACAGCGGCAAATGTTAGACACAAAAGGTTCGGTTCTTGTTATTGCTGGCAGCGTCAGTAAAACTACCCAAGCTCAAGTAGGGGAAGCGTTAAAACTGCCAAATATGTCGTTGATAAAAATGGATGTAGTTCATTTGGTGAACCAGCAGGAAGACGAAATTGAGCGGTGTATAAAAGCAGCAAAATCGTTGTTGTATGAAAATAAAGATATATTGATTGCCAGTGCACTTGATGATGAGGATGTAAATGCTGCTTTAGCAGCAGGTAAAAAGCATGGCATGAGTAGTGAAAAAGTCAGCGAGGTTATTGCAGTTTCTCTAGGGAAAATTACCGAGTCGTTGGTAGTTTTTAAAATAGCGGGAATGGTACTGACCGGTGGAGATACTGCAATTCATGTTTGTAGATCACTGAAAGCGGAAGCAATAGAAGTGATTGCTGAAGTTGCAATTGGAATTCCGCTAGGAAAGCTGGTAGGTGGCGTTTGTGATGGACTACAGGTTGTAACGAAAGCTGGAGCCTTCGGAACTAAGCAGAGTTTTGTGCAGGCAATCAAAGCGATTCGTCAAGTAAATTCATTTAAAATAGAAGATAACATACAAGAGAAACATTAAAGGAGGAAAAATAGATGAAACCAATTTTGGGAATTACGATGGGCGATGCTGCAGGTGTTGGTCCTGAAATTATCGTAAAAGCGTTGGCTGATCGTGCGATTTATGAAATCGGCAGGCCGGTGGTGTTTGGCGATATAAAAATAATGGAACGTGCAGTAAAAATTGTTGGTGCAGAGTTAAAATGTAATGCGATTGATCAGCCAAGTTTTGGCGGCAATGCATATGGAACAATTGACATCATTGATTTAGATAATTTACCAGCAGATTTACCTTTTGCACAGGTAGATGCAAGAGCGGGAAAAGCTGCTTATGAATACATTGAAATGGCAGTTAACTATGCACTTAAGCATGAAATTCACGCAATTGTAACTGCCCCGCTCAACAAAGAAGCGCTAAACCTGGGTGGCAATCACTACCCGGGCCATACAGAAATATTGGGTACGTTATCGGGCAAAAAAGATTATTCGATGATGCTTGTCAGTGGAGCATTAAAAGTTATTCATGTATCGACACATGTGCCGCTTAGAAAAGCTTGTGACTTGGTAAAAAAAGAACGCGTCTTAAAAGTAATCAATTTGGCGAATGAAACAGTAAAAATGATGGGCGTGGAAAAGCCAAGGATTGCTGTTGCTGGCTTAAATCCTCATTCAGGCGAGAGTGGTCTTTTTGGCAGCGAAGATGAAACTGAAATCCTGCCGGCGGTGGAAGAAGCCCAAAAAGCGGGGATGGATGTAACAGGTCCAGTGCCACCAGATAGCGTATTTTATCGCGCGGCTATCAAAAATGAATTTGACATTGTCGTAGTGATGTATCACGACCAAGGTCATATTCCAATTAAGGTATTGGGCTTTGAAACAGGCGTGAATGTAACAGTTGGTTTACCTTGTATTCGTACTTCTGTTGATCATGGGACAGCATTCCCTGTTGCTGGACAGGGTATTGCTGACAGTAGGAGTATGACGGAATCTTTATTACTTGGGGCACAGATGGCAACTGTAAAATTTGCTGATCTTTTAAATAAATAAAATAAATTATGATAAATTGAAGGGATGATTATTTATGTTTAAACCAGAAGGTATTATTACTCCAATTCTTACTACATTAACTGAGGACGAAAAATTCAATGAAAAAGAATATCGTGTACAGATCAATCGCTTAATCAATGCGGGCGTTAACGGCATTTTCCCTTTAGGAACAAATGGTGAATTTTATGCGTTTTCAAAAGAAGAAAAAATCGAAATTATCAAAGTGGCAGTCGATGAAGTAAATGGCAGAGTTCCTGTATATGCAGGTACTGGTTGTGTTACGACAAAAGAAACCATTGAATTATCTAAGATTGCCAAAGAGTTAGGTGTAGATGTATTATCCATCATCTCCCCATATTTTGTCGGCGTTTCACAAGATGATATTTATCGTCATTACAGTGCGGTTGCTGAAGCCGTGGATTTACCGATTTTGCTTTATAATATTCCAGCGAGAACAGGCAATAACATCGACTATAAAACAGTAGCGAAATTAGCGAAATATAAAAATATCATCGGTATCAAAGACAGCAGCGGGAACTTTGATAACACATTAAAATATATCGAAAATACGGAGGAACGTTTAAGTGTACTTGCAGGCAGTGATTCTTTAATTCTTTGGACTTTAATGGCAGGTGGTAGTGGGGCAATTTCCGGTTGTTCCAACGTATTCCCAGAACTTATGGTAAGCATTTATAAGTTATGGTCAGAAGGTAAAATTGCTGAAGCAAATGAAGCCCAAAAGAAAATTAGACCGTTCCGTAATGTAATGCAAATGGGCAATCCAAACTCCGTTGTAAAACGTGCAGTTAATTTACTTGGCTATCCAGTTGGCCCAGCACGTGAACCATCGAACTGTGCAAAACCTGAAATCGATGCAGCTCTGCAAGAAGTCTTCAAACTATATAAATAAATCGTAGCGTGCAATACTACCCCTTAGTTTTGTATAGAAGAGCAAAAACATAGGGTGAATTCATAGGGAAGCACATGCATTAACCCTATGTTTATAGCTCGAATTTCTCGGTTTTCTCGATTTTTAAATAAGGAGCGCTTTAAATGAAAAAAGTTGTTATTTCTCATAGATTACATGATGATGGAATGGCTGTTTTAGAAAAAGCCAATGTAAAAGTGGCGATTACGAATAATGGTGATCCAAAGGCAATGCTACCAGAATTGCTTGATGCAGAAGGTCTTATTATTCGTATCGGATCAATTGATAGGGAAACGATGCTGGCGGCAAAAAATTTAAAAGTGATTGGTCGCCCTGGCGTTGGGGTTGATGATGTTGATGTAGAAGCGGCAACGGAACTTGGTATTCCTGTGGTTATCGCTCCAGGAGCTAATACCCGTTCGGTAGCAGAGCATGCTTTTGCTTTTATGTTTGCGGCAGCGAAAGATATGGTGCGTAGTGATAAAGAACTTCGTAAAGGTAATTTTAATATCAGAAGCAGTTATAAAGCATTTGAATTATATGGAAAAACATTAGGTCTAGTCGGTTATGGAAATATTGGCAGCATTCTTGCAAAGATGTCAGCGAGTATTGGAATGCAAGTGGTTGTCTATGATCCATTTGTTAAACCAGAAGTGATTGAAAAAGAAGGCTATCAACATGAAACAGATCTGAATGCTGTTTTAAAAATAGCCGATGTAATTTCGTTGCATGTACCGTTAACACCAAAAACTAAGAATCTTATTGGTGCTGCTGAGTTAGAGATAATGAAGTCCAACGCCATTTTAATTAACTGTTCACGTGGTGGTATTATTGATGAAATCGCTTTAGTAAAAGCGTTGGAAAATAATCAAATACACACTGTAGCTACAGATGTATTTGCGAATGAGCCAGTGACTGCGGACGAACCATTGTTTCAATATGACAATATTATTGTATCCCCACATATGGCTGGACAAACCAAAGAAGCAGCTTCCGGCGTGGCAACAATGGCAGCTGAAGGCGTCATCGCTGTGATGAATGGGCAGCGTTGGCCGAAAGTTTGCAATCCAAAAGCTTATGAACATCCACGCTGGAATAAATAAAAAAACATT
>JARBTT010000096.1 GCA_029240055.1 Anaerosinus sp. | reverse complement strand
AAGGGATTGCGAAGGAGTCGTACTTTTGTACGTCGACGAGCAGTACCTTGCTGTAACGACGCAGATGAGTGCTTATCGCCGACCCGCGGCCTGTCTGTCAATAGTATATCTACAATTTGGAGTGTTTTTCGACAATTTCATATTTAATTTGTAAAGTTTCTGAAAATTTGTTCTTTCTGGTAGGAGTTTTTACTCAAATGGAGAATATAGATAATCATAGGATACAAGAAAGGGGATGGATGCATAATGGCAACATTCACTATTAGAGGAAAGAACATTGAAATAACTCCAGCTTTAAAAGAATACGTGGAAAAACGAGTAGGTAAGGTGACAAAATATTTTGATGCCGTTGGCGAAATTACTGCACTTCTTACAGTTTGCAAAGGGCGTCATAGTGTAGAGGTTACATTACATGTTAATGGCATGTTACTTCGTGGCGAAGAGTCTACAATGGACATGTATACTTCCATCGATCTTGTAGTTGAAAAATTAGAAAAACAAATAGAAAAACATAAAACTAAAATAGCAAAAAGACTTCGTACTGGCAGTTTTAAAGTAGATGCTGTAGCAACTTCGATACAACCAGTAGGTCAAGTCGGTGTTGATGATTTAGAAGAGTATCCAGTTGTTAAAACAAAAAGATTTGCGGTAAAACCAATGGATATTCAAGAAGCAATTATGCAAATGAATATGATCAATCATGATTTCTTTGTATTTAGAGATGCTGAAACAGAAGAGGTCAATGTGGTGTATCGTCGTAAAGATAATCGCTACGGCTTGATTGAACCAGGCGTATAAACATAGGATAAAATAAAAATGAAAAAACTCCACGATTTTGTGGAGTTTTTTTATTTTTAAAGTTTATTGCTACTAGGTTAGATAATTTTATTGAATCAGTATATAATAAATAGAAAATAAAAATTTAGTAAATAGTTGATTTATTTTCTGAGAGCTTTTGACTTATTGATGATAGTTTGATAGAATTCTAAGATAGCCTAATAATGCACGTAAATATATGTGCCAACTCGAGGAGTGATACTGTTTGTTCGGTTTTATAAAGAAATTCTTTGGTGATGATAATGAACAAGAAATAAAACGTATGCGTGAAATTGTTGAGACGATTAATGCTTTAGAGCCTGACCTACAAGGTCTTAGTGATGCATCATTATGCGGCAAAACAACGCAATTTAAGCGCAGACTAGAAGAAGGCGAAACGCTAGATGATATTTTGCCAGAGGCATTTGCGGTAGTTCGTGAAGCATCTCGTCGTGTACTTGGCATGCGCCATTTTGATGTGCAAATGCTTGGTGGTATTTGTTTACATGAAGGTAAAATTGCTGAGATGCGTACTGGTGAAGGGAAAACTTTGGTTGGCACCTTACCTACATATTTAAATGCTTTAACTGGTAAAGGCGTACATGTCATTACGGTAAATGATTACTTAGCAAAACGTGACAGTGAGTGGATGGGGAAATTATATCGTTTCCTAGGCTTCTCTGTTGGTTTAATCGCCCATGGTTTAGATTTCCCAGATCGTAAACAAGCGTATGCTTGTGATATTACGTTCGGGACAAATAATGAATATGGTTTTGACTATTTACGTGATAACATGGTGATCTATCAAGACCAAATGGTACAGCGTGAACTTAACTATGCGATTGTCGATGAAGTGGATAGTATCTTAGTCGATGAAGCAAGAACACCGCTGATTATTTCTGGCCCTGGTGATAAATCTACTGACATGTATAAAACCATGGCAGATGCAGTAAAAGTATTGGCAGAAGAAGTCGATTATACTGTCGATGAAAAAGCAAAAGCGGTTCTTCCAAAGGAAGAAGCGGTTGCTAAAATAGAAAAAGCTTTAAATGTAGTCAATTTATATGATAGTGAAAACATTGAAATGTCACATTGCTTTACACAAGCATTACGAGCAAAAGCGTTGATGAAACGTGATCGCGACTATGTTGTACGTGATGGTGAGGTAGTAATCGTTGATGAATTTACAGGTCGGTTGATGTTTGGTCGTCGGTATTCTGATGGGCTTCATCAAGCCATTGAAGCAAAAGAAGGCGTGAAAATTGAACGTGAAAGTCAAACGTTAGCGTCGATTACGTTCCAAAATTACTTTAGAATGTACAAAAAATTAAGTGGTATGACTGGTACGGCGAAAACAGAGGAAGATGAATTTGTCAAAATCTACGGACTTCCTGTTATCGTTATCCCAACCAACCAAGACATTGCCCGGATCGATTATCCAGATGTTATTTATAAAACGAAAAGAGCCAAATACAAAGCAGTTGTAGATGCGATTATTGAAGCGCATCGCAAAGGTCAACCAGTTTTGGTTGGTACGACTTCCATTGCCCAGTCTGAAGAACTTAGTAAAGTACTGAAAAAGGGTGGGGTAGCGCATAACGTACTCAATGCGAAATATCATGAGATGGAAGCGCAAATTATTTCTGGAGCAGGTCAGCTAGGCGCGGTCACGATTGCAACCAATATGGCTGGTCGTGGTACTGATATCGTACTTGGCGAAGGTGTGACTGAAATCGGTGGTTTACATATCATCGGTACAGAACGTCATGAAAGTCGTCGTATTGATAACCAATTACGTGGTCGTGCTGGCCGTCAAGGTGATCCAGGGTCGTCCCGCTTTTATCTATCCTTAGAAGATGAATTGATGCGCTTATTTGGTTCTGATAACATCGCAACGGTTATGGAAAAATTAGGCATGGAAGAAGATGAACCAATTGAACATAAATTAATTTCCCGTTCAATTGAACAAGCACAAAAGAAAGTGGAAGGTCGTAACTTTGACATTCGTAAGCATGTGCTTGAATATGATGATGTGATGAACCAACAACGTGAAGTTATTTACGGACAACGTCGTCAAATTTTGATGGGTGATAACTTACGTGAAAATATCATGAACATGATTTATAAAATTATCGATCAAGATATGGATGCGTATGCCAATGAAAAGCTATATCCAGAAGAATGGGAAATAGACAGCTTAATTACAGCCTGCAATGAAATCTTTGCGCCAGAAGGTAGATTGGTGAAAGCGCAGCTTGAAGCCTTGAGCCGCGATGAACTAAAAGAAGAGCTTCGTAAGGTAGCCGAAGAAGCATATGCGAGTCGTGAAACCATATTTGGCGAAGCGAGCATGCGTGAACTTGAAAAAGTGGTTATGCTGAAAGTCGTAGATGGAAAATGGATGGAGCATTTAGATCATATGGATTTGCTGCGTGAAGGCATTAATCTACGTGCCTATGGTCAACGCAACCCACTAATTGAATATAAAGTAGAAGCTTATGATATGTTCCAAGCAATGATTGAAGTGATCCAAGAAGATATTGCAAAATTAATGTTTAGAGTGAATATTATTACGCAAGAACAAAAACCAGAAGATCATTTAGTAAATGCGAAAGAAACCCGTGGCGAAGTGGAAGAAGACACGGATGAAGAAGTAAAACAACAGCCACATGTCAATCATGAAACAACAGGCCGCAATGATTTATGTCCATGTGGATCAGGGAAAAAATATAAAAAATGTTGCGGACAAGAAAAATAATTTGGTTTTATAAGAGCCTTAGGAGTTGAAAACAATGCTTTTGGAAGATTTAAGAGTACCGATTGTCGAGATCAAAAAGAAGCTTGATGAAATGGGGACTTCACTTTGACATTGCTGGTAAAGAAGCAAAAATAGCCGAACTTGAGTATAAGATGGGGGAACCTAGTTTCTGGGATAATCCAGATAAAGCGCAACTTACGATGCAAGAGTTAACGGCAGTCAAAGATAGTGTAGTAAAATATAATTCCCTGAATGCGCAATATGAAGATATGTCGATCCTTTGGGAAATGGGAACAGAAGATAAAGATGAGAGTGTTTATGACGATATCAATGAAGCAATCACCTCTGTTAAACAGCAGATTGAGCAGCTCGAACTTGAACTTATGTTATCTGGTGAATATGATGGGAGCAATGCAATTTTAACCTTGCATGCGGGTGCTGGCGGAACAGAAGCCCAAGATTGGACACAGATGTTACTTCGTATGTATGTACGTTGGGCGGAACGAAGAAATTTGAAAGTAGAAACGATGGATTTATTACCAGGCGATGAAGCTGGGGTGAAAAGTGCTACGATCATGGTCTCTGGTCGTAATGCCTATGGGTATTTAAAAGCAGAAAAAGGCGTACATCGTCTTGTACGTATTTCTCCTTTTGATGCGAATGCGCGTCGTCATACGTCGTTCTCGGCTTGTGATGTGATGCCGGAAATTGACGATACTGTAGAGATTGATATCAATCCAGTAGATTTACGTGTTGATACGTATCGTGCGAGTGGTGCGGGCGGTCAGCATATCAATAAAACTGATTCTGCGGTTCGTATGACGCATTTACCAACGGGGATTGTTGCGCAGTGCCAGAATCAACGGTCACAGATTCAAAACCGTGAACAATGTATGAAATTGTTAAGGGCGAAATTATTTGAGTTAGAACAAAAAAAACAAGCAGAAGCCAAAGCGGAAATTGCTGGGGACTATCAAGCAATTGAGTGGGGCAGCCAAATTCGTTCGTATGTATTTCATCCATATAATATGGTGAAAGATCATCGGACAAATGCTGAAACAGGAAACACGCAAGCCGTTATGGATGGTGAAATTGATCAATTTATTGAAGCGTATTTAAAATCAAAAGCGAATTAATGATGGCGACAACAAAGGGGTACGGAATGTTTTTTCCGTTTCCCTTTCTGCTCGTAAATGACGATTCACATAAAATGTTTTGGAGGCAAAAATATGGCAAGACGACTGATGATCATAGGTGGTATCCTCATACTATTGCTTGCTTTTAGCCAAATATTATTACCGCTAGCTGTTTCTGATGTAATAGGAGCAGCGATGACGAAGCTGACCAGTGCTGATAAAGTGGAAGCAAGAGCCGATAAATCACCGGCGATTATGATGTTAGCTGGTAATTTTGATACCATAAGTGTAAAAGCTACTGGTGCCAAAACAGATAAAGTAGTTTTCGATGAATTTGATATCAATTTAAGCAATATTAATGTTGATATGGGAAGTTTAATCCAAAATCGTACACTTACCATGAAATCAGTGGAGGATATTACTGTAAAAGCAGTGATTTCGGAAGCTGAACTCGCTCGAACCATTAATCAGACAGTCAAGGGCGCAAAAAATGCTGAGGTTAGTATCACACCAGAAAAGGTAACGGCAACGAGTGTGCTTTCTATGGGTGGGCTGGTCAATGCAAAGGTCATTCTTGAAGGAAAATTTATTTCCACTGATCATACCATTATCTTTCATACCGAGCACTTCCAGGTCAATAATAGTATAATGGGGAAATTTGGCGGAGCCTTACTTACGGATATTACATTGATAGACTTAAAGAAGTTACCATTTGACGTAACTGTGAAAAATATTACGTTAGAACAAGGCAGAGCTGTTGTTTATGCCGAGTCACATCGTTAGATGAATACAGCTAATTAAAACAAAAATTAATTTTGGTTATAAGGTGGAGAAGATGTTGAAGAAATTCAAATATAATCAATGGCTGATTGGCTTTATCGTGATTGGGTTAATAGCTGCCTTGTCAGTAGGTTTTTACCGACACAAGATAGAAGAAAGCAATACAACGGTAGAAATGGTTATTGACTATGAAGGTTTAGTAGAACTTGCGCAAATTGAAGGTTTATCAGTGAATGAGGTCTTCAAAAATGCAAAACAATCCGGTATTACGTCACTCGCTGTGTATGAAACTACGTTGAAAAAATTAACGGAAAACGGCAAAGTAACAACGACCGCTGGTGCTGACTTGATCAAAAATTATAATAATGGTACGCTAAGTGATCCTGCTTGGCGTGCACTAGTGAGCAATGGTAGTGTAAATGCGGATAGTATTTATTTGACTAGTATTCAACCACAAATTTTTGCCGAAGTAAAAGCAGATTTAATCAGACGACTTGGAGAAAATCGGGTACAGTCAATCAAAGTTGGTAGTGTCGAAGTCGTTGCGGTAAAGGCTAATTATGAGAAAGCAATGAAATGGAATTTGGGCATGCCAACCGATGAAATGAAAGCAGTGAACGACGCTGGCTTTTATGTTGTTGCTCGTCCGAGCAATTATGCAAAAGTAACAGAAGATGACATTCAATCTGTTTTCGATCGTTTAGATGGTTTCAAAATCTCTGATGTTATATTTTCCGGTGAAGAGATTCTTGGGGCGCCTAAAAATGTCAAAGATACAGCTCCACTATTTAAAAGTAGAGAGTATACCTTAGGGATGATTGAACATCCCTTGCAATTGCAGTTTTTTAAACAAGAAGGTTTAATGGAACTAGCAGAAGACCTTGAGTATAAGGCGGCGCGAGTGTATTCTATTCCTAAAGATGAACAACCAAAATTGAAGATTGCTGAAGCAGTGGAGCGTTGGGCAACAACGGATGAAGAGCGGAATATTAGAATTAATTTACTTCGTACGTATGAGAAACCAGAAAGCACAATGAGCTTGTTCGAAACGAATATGAAGTACTTTGCTGATACCACAAAAGAGTTGAAAAACAAAGGCTTTTCAATCGGTAAAGCTGGCACCTATGAGAATTATTATCCAAGTGCATTCCTCCTTGTTTTGATTACTCTTGGGGCAGTGGCAGCAGGTGTATTGTATGTATCGCTCATATATCCCTTTAAAGAACGCTATCAATATCTATTAATGGCTGCTATTTCGGTTATTTTGGTGACACCCATTCTAATGGGGCATGGGAATACGGTACGTAGTGTGGTAGCCTTGGCGAGTGCAAATTTATTTCCAGCCCTTGCTGTGATTTGGCAGCTTGATCGTTGGCGCGAAAATGAGTTTGATGCAAAGACTCCGATGCTAAAAATAATGCTCACTGGCGTGGTGTTATTATTGACCACTGGTGCATTAGCGTTTATTGGTGGTGCCTATGTTGGTTCGGTGCTTGCCGATATCCAATATTTACTCGAAGTAAATATTTTCCGTGGAGTAAAGCTGACCTTTATTCTGCCAATTATTTTAGTAAGTTTGGCTTTCTTAGTACGCTTTAATTTATTTGAAGGCAAAGATTATTCTGGTAATGTTCTTGAACAAATTAAGAAAATTTTAAATACGCCTATTTATATAAAATCTTTAGTTGGTTTTTGCATTGCGGCAGTAGCAATGTTGGTTTATATTGGTCGATCTGGTCATACGGCTGGTATTCCGGTGTCAGGAACCGAACTTAAATTTAGAGCATTTTTAGAGCAGGCAATGTATGCTAGGCCCCGTTCGAAAGAATTGTTAATTGGTCATCCAGCGTTTATGTTAGCGGTGTTGGCAGTCTATAAAAAATGGCCAAGAATCTTATTTTTCATTTTAGTCCTTGTGGCGACAATTGGACAAGGTTCGCTGGTAGAAACTTTTTGTCATTTACGGACACCAATCTTTATGACCTTCATACGTGGTGTGAGTGGTTTGGTATTGGGCGCAGGTGTAGGAGCATTTGCAATGCTTGCAGCGCATTTCTTATACAATCTATCTTCCTATATAGGGAGGGATACAACAAAACATGAGTAGTATTGTAGTTTCTGGCTATTATGGCTTTAAAAATGCTGGTGATGAAGCTATGCTAGCCGCTATGATAGAAGTATTGTCGGATTTAGATCCTACTGTAAATATTACGGTTATTTCTGCAAATCCTGAAGATACTAAACATAGACATGGTGTAAAAGCAGTGTATTGGCTAAATTATATTCAAATAGCCAAAGAATTAAAAAATAGTGATTTATTAATTAGTGGCGGCGGTAGTTTACTACAGGATGTAACGAGCGGTAGAAGCTTGTATTATTATATGAGTATCTTGTTTTTAGCGAAAACGCTTGGTACGCCAGTGATGCTCTACGCACAGGGGATTGGTCCAATCTGCGGCGAATTTGCCCGTAAAGCGATGCATTACATAGGTAATATGGTCGACTTGATTACGGTTCGAGATTCTGGTTCTTTGCAGGAACTGAAAGAATTAGCCATTGATAAGCCAGCAATTCATGTCACGGCAGATCCGGTCCTGGCGATCCATCCAGTAGATAAGCAAATTGGTAGAGCTATTCTAAGGCGGCACGATCTCGAAGGTGCTAAAAAGCTGGTGGGAATATCGGTACGTGAATGGCGTGAATGGAAACATTATAAAGATATATTGGCTAAAATCACGGATAAAATTGTCACTGAACTAGATGCAAGAGTGGTTTTTCTCCCCATGCAATTTCCCGAGGATGTTGAGACTGCAAAGAAAATTGTGAGTTGTACGGAACATTCGGCAGTGGTACTAGATGATGAATATACAACCAGTGAGCTATTATCTATCGTAGGTAATTTGGATTTATTAATTGGCGTTCGTCTACATGCCCTTATTTTTGCTGGTGTCATGGGCGTACCAATGATCGGAATGTCGTATGATCCTAAAATTGATCGTTTTTTAACATCTATTGGACAAGAGGTCGTAGGAGATCTAGAAAACATTACAGTGGATAAAATGATGGCAAGTATTCAGGAAAAATGGCAAGCGAAAAAAGAGCTTAACGAAAGTAATGTGCGATTACTGGCAGGTCTCCGGAATGATGCTTTTAGCAATGCCGAACTTGCAATTGATTTAATCGCAAGTCGTAAATCTATGAGGTGAACAGTGTGCGAAAAAAGATCAGACAGTATGTAGGAATGACATTAGGGATACTCATTACAGCTGTTGCAATGAACTTATTTTTAATTCCCCATAAGATTGCAGCCGGTGGTATTGGTGGTGTAGCTACTGTACTGCATTATTTATTTAATTTTCCCGTTGGTGTCATTATGCTCCTCTTTAATATTCCGATTTTTATGTTTGGTTTAAAAATATTAGGGGCGCGTTATGGACTGAACACTTTGTATGGTGCAATCATGTTATCGGTATTTATTGATATTACAGGGAAAATTACGCCAGTTGTTACGGAAGATATTTTACTCAATTGTCTTTATGGCGGTGTTATGGTTGGCGTTGGGATGGGGCTAGTATTTCGCTTCAAAGGCAATACGGCAGGGACAGCCCTATTGGCAGCAATCTTAAATAAGTTATTTCATATCAGCGTCGGACAAGCCTTACTCATCGCGGACGGCTGTGTTGTTGCTTTTGCTGGGATTGTCTTTCAAAGTCCAGAGCTTGCCCTGTATGCAACGATTTCAATTTTTGTAACTTCGCAGATCATAGATTTAGTCCAAGAAGGTCCATCAACGAGTAAATCTTTCTTGATTATGGCTGAGAATCCTGGTGAGTTAGCGGATAAAATTTTTCAGGAAATTGATCGTGGCGTTACGTATCTACAAGGACGGGGTGGCTACACAGGGCAGAGTCGTGAGATGCTATTGTGTGTTGTGGAGACAAGTCAAGTAACACAGTTAAAGGATCTGATCGTGCAGCATGATTCAAAAGCTTTTATTGTTGTTAATGATGCGCATGAAGTTTTCGGTGAAGGATTTACCAGTTATGAAAGTAAGAAA
>JARBTT010000279.1 GCA_029240055.1 Anaerosinus sp. | reverse complement strand
AATAAAGCTCTTTCACTCCATGTTAATTTTGCATCCTGGCTTCCCTCTTTTGCGAAGAATTCGTGTAAAAGTACCGCCCCCCTATAATAAAAAATCGCCTAGACCGTTTCCGTTTAGGTTTAGGTTTTTCGGTCTGCTTAATGGCTTTAATACTTGCTTCCAGCGCGGCCATTGCCTCCCGGCTCCAATGGCTTGCTTCCGACCTGGGCGCTTTCGGCTTTGGCGGGTTCCGTAGTATCTACGGCTACGTCTACTTATTTTTTTATTTTGGCGAAAATCACATTATCTTTCTGCTTTGTAAAAAGAAATCGAGGTTATGAAACTCTTAATCAGCCACTTTACTCAGGGATCACTATATCATACTCCATACGCTTAGCTGTAGTTCTTGCAATCTCAGCTCCAAAATTTTTTTTAATGATGTGAAACGACATATCAATGCCAGCAGTAATTCCAGCGGCAGTGATGATCGAGCCTTCATCTACATATTTTTGCCCACGCTGAATATCAATTTTAGGATACTCTCTTGCCAGCCTATCAATGTCCATCCAGTGCGTGGTCACTTTTTTTCCATCAAGTATTCCCGCTTTAGCCAAAAGAAAAGCGCCCGTACAAACGGATGCGAGCAGTTTTACTTTGCTTGCTTGCTCTCTTATCCAATCAATTAGCGTTTTATTGTGTACTTCTATTTCTTCAGCTCCATATCCACCTGGAACAATTAATATATCTAATTCTGGTACATTAGCAATACTGTAGGTAGGTTTTACTGTCAAACCGTTTCGGGCACGTATCATTTCTCCAGTCTCAGAAAGAGTATGTACACAAAAGAGCTTATCCTGCCGACCCTGCAGGGTTGTTATGGAAAACACTTCAAACGGCCCCGCGAAATCCAATACCTCAACTTCATCAAATAAAAGAATACCAACATTCCATTTTCGTACCACTTCCATCCCCCCATCATCTACCTTTATTCTTATATTCTGTAACCTGGATTCAACTCCTTTACCATCTTGTCCCATAAAACAAAACAATCTCAACCCCTATTTCTACAAGTCATTTTAAAGGACGGTGGTTGTGTCTAAATAAGACAACACCACCGTCCCCGCGTTTTCCTTCGATTTCAGCAGAACCTGAATTTTAATTCATTATCTTGGTATACCATTCTCGCAAGGTACTGCGGTCTGGCACATCCCGCAACCATAGCCATCCAGTCCAAATTTTTCTTTATTATAATCCGTTGAAGGTCCTCGCAAAAAGGCTCGACATTTCATTTTATTGTGCCCTTCTTTGGTCAGAGCCCCCGGCGTACATCGTTGAACACACGCCAGGCAGGTTCCCTTAGTATAATAAAGACAATACTCGTGAATATCCGTATAAGGGCGTTTATCAGGCTGCACCTTAAGCTTAATGATAATAGAACCGGTTCTATGTGCCTTGCCTACAGGAGTTATCAAAGCATCGCAAAAACCAAAGGTACCTAGCCCGGCAGCATGGGCTATATGCCGTTCCGACCATTTGGAGGTTATCACTTGCTGAGGATTTTCCAGCCTTGTCCATTCTGGATGAAGCACAGGCGCAATCACTTCATAGCCTGCTTCTCTAAGAGTTTTCACTATATATTCGCGTAATGCTTCATTGATAGGTTCTCCTATAATTCTTGATCTGCACCAGCGTTCAGAGGGAAAATGCGTCTCGACTCTAAGCGATGCCTTAGTTTTCTCTGTTTGCGGCAGTATCCAGCTAACAATGGTTAACTCATCTTCCGTAAATTTGCTTTCAGGATAGGCTTTAGCAAAAATTTCTGCTGGCGTCCAATGCTCAGTTCCACAAACTTCAGGTGATTTGTATTTTTTGAAAATATCATCTGTGCCAGAAGCAAAGCCGACAAGAGGTGTATCCCACATTTTTTCGTCGCCAAAATTACTGCCCATGCGATTTACATCTGTTTCTAAGAAATCAACTAGCAGGGATCTCAGCCAGGCCTTCCGATCTTGCATAATTTTTTTCTCTCCTTTGACAGTTTTCTTTTCTCTACTTTCGCACCAAATTCTTCAAGCAATCATACTAGCAAGTGGCTATTTGATCTCCATATTCCAAGCAATCATACTAGCAAGTGGCTATTTGATCTCCATATTCTTTCTATAATCTCATAATTCCTTTTCCCTTTTTCCTCCATAAACGCCGTTGCCCCCCGAAGATATACAATTTTTTATTGGAAAAGAAGATTAAACCCCATCGGACATATTCGTTTGTTCCATAACAGTGAGGAAAATACATATAGAAATGAAGACATAGTCCGTGGTGACGAGCTTGATGGCCCAAAAGGTGCTAAATTAAAAAGGCTTTTTACTCACAGTGTAAAAGCTGCTCCATGTCATGATGATAGGATGACTAATGATAACGATGACAAAAAGCGTACAATACATATTTTTTATTTAGATGTGGATAAAATGGGTGATGCAGATGATCTAGGCAGATGCTATTTTTTACTAATCCACACTTAAATGGAAATGATCCAATATCAGGGAAGCGCCACTATAACGATGAATTTAATTTAATGCACGCTGGCCTAGCTTCCCAAACATTTGATTATATTTTAGAAGATAAGCAAATACAGCTGCTGAAGGTAGCTATTTAGTAAATCATCATGTTCTTCATTCCATTCCTCCAGCGAGAATTTTAAGTATTGTATAACCCGCTATTGGCCCTAAACGCAAAAAAGCCCATCCCCCGGCCTTGGCTGAGAGATGGGCTTTTTGCTTTCAAAATGCCTGTTGAAAGCAAAGTGACACCTTTGTGTTAAATCCGTAAGTAGGCAAAATAAAAAAGATGATAACACGACCGAATAATCGCTATATATTACCTAACTCCCTTTTTTCAATGAGTTAAATATGCTACACTTAAATCACAATCAACTCTCTAAGGGGGCCCATATGTTAAAAGCATTATCATCATTATTTGCATGGCTACTAGCATTATTAGCCTTACTAGTAGCGTTGATACTCGGTTTTGCATTTCTCATGTTAATTATTGAAGGTGCAACTAAAATAGCAATTAGCGTGTTTGGTGCACCCTTGGATATTGGTGATAAAATTACTTCATTCGTACTTATTACGACAGTATTTGGATTCATAGCATACATGCAATATAAGGATCCATCTTATTTAAGGGAATGCGATTGCAAAAGCTGCAAGGATTGTAAAGAGCATAAGAAAGAAGAGTTTTCAATTCTACCCTTTTTTGTTATTTTAGTCATATATTA
>JARBTT010000095.1 GCA_029240055.1 Anaerosinus sp. | reverse complement strand
CAACTTCTTCGAGATAAGCCCAACGTTCCATCAAGGTATCTAGTTTTGTACTTAACACTTGTTCCTGTTTGGTTAACTCTTGCAATAATTCAAAATTTGAACCCGCAGTATTGATTTGTTTACGGACAATTGCTAGCTCACTTTCCGCGCTAGCAATGACAGCTTCAATTTCGTCATATTCCCTTTGTTCTTTGAAGGATAATTTACGTTTTGTTTCCAAGCGAGGTTTTTCCTTGACTGGAGCTTCGATCAATTTTTCTTCATTTTCTTTCGTCTGCTCTTGTTCGATTTCCACAATCGCTCGATAATCAGAATAGCCACCTACATATTGACGCAACTGCCCGCCTTCTTCATAAACAAAGACTTTTTGTGCGAGTCGATCAACAAAGAAACGGTCATGAGATACGAAAATAATCGCCCCATTAAAATTGTCGATAAACTCTTCTAAAATAGAAAGCGTTTGAATATCAAGATCATTGGTTGGTTCATCTAACAATAATACATTTGGCTCGCTCATCAAAATGCGTAGTAAAAATAAACGACGTTTTTCGCCACCAGATAATTTAGCAATTGGTGTCCACTGCAAATCACCTGGAAATAAGAATAGATCTAAGAGTTGCGTTGCACTTAGTTTACTCCCATCGGCCATCGTCATGAAATTTGCAACTTCGCGAATATATTCGACCACCCGCATGCGTTCGTCCATATAAGCATTGCTTTGACTAAAATAGCCAATTTTTACGGTTTGACCAATAATAATGTTCCCTGACGTCGGTTCTATATTACCAGCAATCAAATTGAGTAGTGTCGATTTACCCGAACCATTTGGTCCAATGATCCCCACACGATCATTTCGAAGGACAACGTAATCAAAGTCCTGAATAATGGTTTTACCTTCAATCGTATACTTGACATGTTCTAGTTCAATAACCGTTCTACCTAAGCGAGTTGCGCCCAAGCCCATTTCAACTTTGTTTTTACTTAAATCAATCTCTTGCTTACTGAGGTCTTCAAAGCGTTCAATCCGAGCTTTTTGCTTAGTAGAACGAGCCTGTGCCCCGCGGCGCATCCAAGCCAATTCACTGCGAAGTAAATTTTGCCTTTTACGTTCACTCGCCTCTTCGCGTTCTTCCCTTGCTGCTTTTAATTCAAGAAAGTTTGTGTAATTCCCAGTGTAGACATATGCCGATCCCTTATCGAGCTCAAGAATTTTAGTGGCAACAGTATCCAAGAAATAACGATCATGCGTCACCATCAGAAGCGCACCCTTTACCTTGTGCAGATACTCTTCGAGCCAAGCAATTGTTTCACTGTCAATGTGATTTGTCGGTTCATCTAAGATTAATAAATCGCATGGATGTATGAGTGCACTTGCTAGTGCCAAACGTTTTTGTTGACCACCTGACAAAGAACCAACCTTAGCAGAAAAATCATAAATTCCTAGTTTCGTCAGAATTGTTTTTGCATCACTTTCCATTTGCCAGCCATCTAGTTCATCAATTTTTTGGCTACATTGTAATAACTTCATCTGACATTCTTTATTCTCTGGTTCACGCTGATTGATTTCTAAGGATAATTCATAATCTCTAAGCACATTCATAATCGGTGAATTGCCCTTAAACACTTCCATAAGTATAGTATTCTCTGGCGTCAATTCACTTTCTTGTGATAAGTATTCGATTTGCATGCCCTTGGATTTGATTAGCTGACCATGATCCGCTTGCACAAACCCTGCCACAGTTTTGATAAAAGTAGATTTACCAGTACCGTTGACGCCAACGATCCCAATTTTATCCCCTTCCTCAATGCCGAAGCTAATATTTTCAAATAGTGTTTTTTCACCATACGTCTTTGCTAAATTTTCAATTGATAAAATCATACCCGTATCCCCATTTTTAAATTTACATTTAGGAGCCTATATCTTTTCATAAACTTCTTTATCTTATTTATTCAGCATTTGCTGTCTATAACCCTTTATATGATAAAAAGAAATCGCCTGTTTATCAGTAAACTGCTGATAAACAGGCGATTAAGAATCAAACCAAATAGCTCAACTTATTTTTTTACAGGTTCGATTTCGTTTTTCACCCATAATTCATTGTGATGTGCAGCTTCAGAAACTTTCATTGTTCCATCACCAAACATACATACACATTCGCTCCAGTTGTAAACGCTAAGAACGATATGTCCACAGATAATTGCTAAGGTTAGAAAAAGGCCAACAAATAAATGAAGTAAATCTGCATAATGTGCGATTTCCTTTGGAACCATTGGAAGGAAAGCATATAAAAGCCAACCACTTACAATTACAACAAGAGTACCAAAAAACACCATAATACCAAGCATCTTTTGACCAGAGTTCATTTTGCCCATTGGCGGTACTGGAATTGTTTTACCTAAGAAAATTTTATGCGGATAACCACCCGAAACTGACATCCATTTAATATCATCCGCTGTCCAGTTAAACGCGGTTCGCCAAAATACTACGACACGTTTATAACAGAACAGAAAGAAATAAACGCAAGAGATCGATAAAATCCATGCACCTACGATGTGTATTTTCATCGCTAGGCCAACTAAATCTTCACTACCTGGTTTTAACCAAATAATAATTCCCGTTAACGCAGCAGGCAAAAAGCCTAAAATCAAACCCCAGTGAAATATGCGGGTACTTAAACTATGTTTAAGCACGACTGCATTGTCATCATATCCATCATGTGCCATCAAGACGGCCCCCTTTATTTCATTTTTAGATTAACCAATTTTTGTTCTATCAACGTATTTTGTATGGAATAAATGTTCAGACACATCACTAAGTGGTCTGCCAGCCAATTTATCATACATATCTTGTAAGCCTGCATTCTGATGGCTTTGACGTTTTTTAGAGTTTACATCGTCTTTATAAAGACCTGCTGTACGCATTTTAATATATTTATTACGATCTTGTACCATATCGGTAACAGCATAAGCCCCTGTCCAAAGAACCGCAGCAGCAACACCAGTTAATGCAACAAATTCACGACGAGTAACTTGAACTGCCTTTTCAACATAATTATAATTTGCCATTATCTATTACTCCTCCTTACGACCATGGGAATATAGCTTTTGTTTTTCCAAGCCAAGATGTTCCCATTGGATTAATCGGTTGTCCACCGCCGTTTACGCAACCACCTGGACAATTCATAACTTCAATGAAATGGTACGGAGACTTGCCTGCTCTAATTTCTTCAAGAAGTGGTCTAACATTATCCTTCGTACCATGAGCAATAGCAATTTTAAGCACGATTTCTTTACCAGTTTTCGCATCTTTCATTGGAACCTCAGCGGTTTTTACCCCTTGCAGACCACGCGCTGGTTTATAATCGATACCTGCTAATTCTGTCCCAGTGATTACAAAATAAGCTGTTCTAAGTGCCGCTTCCATAACGCCACCAGTTACACCAAAGATCGTACCTGCACCAGTGTATTCCGCTAACGGATTATCACTATCAGCAAATGGTTCTACTGTTTTTAAATCAATCCCAGCTCTTTTAATCATACGTGCTAGATCTCTTGTTGTAATTACAGTATCGATATCAGGATAATCAGCAGTTCTACCTTTGGTCTTCCAATAAGTAGCTGCACTATTAAATTCTGGACGAGAAGCCTCTAATTTTTTTGCTGTACAAGGCATAATTCCAACAACAAAAATATTTTCAGGTTCTGTATTCCAAACATTTGTTGCACCATAAGTTTTTGCAACTGGCCCAGCCATTTGCATTGGAGATTTTGCCGAAGATAAGTTCGGAATCAAATCTGGGTACTCTAATTCAACGAAACGTACCCATGCTGGACAGCAAGAAGTGAATTGTGGAAGAGCACCTAAGTGATGCTGCGTAGGTTCTCCTAAAACATAGTGTCTAATTTTAGCAATTAGCTCACTGCCTTCTTCCATAATTGTATTGTCTGCCGCATAGTTCGTATCGATTACTTTGAAACCTAATTTTTTAAGTGCACCATACATTTGCTCAGTAACAATCGTACCTGGTTCCATACCAAACTCTTCACCAAGAGCTACACGTACTGCAGGAGCCATGGTTGCAACAACTGTTATTTTCTTGTCTTTTAATTTTTGCTCAATCACTTCTACTGGATCAACAGTATCCTTAATCGCACCAAATGGACAGTTCACTAGACATTGCCCACATTGCAGACATTTTGAACCATCAATTTTGTGAGTAGCACCATATTGACCAGTAATCGCACCTGTTGGACAAAAAGACTTACAAGAATCGCAGCCTTTGCAAACATTTGGGTCGATCTGAATGATCTCACTCAATTCTTTTGCTTGATAACTTTTAATAGTAATCTCCCCCAATCTCTAATACATATAAAATTGAATGTTAAGCAATCTAAAGTGAAATTTCCACCCTGTAAACAACAACGATTCACTTAAACACCTTAGTACACCTAATAGTTTAGCGCAATTGACTAAGCCAAATTCCACTAGCACATCATATTGCTACTACACAAAGCAACTCCCGTTTCATATAAAATTATGATTGCAATACACGATGCTAGCTTTATGAAAACAATAACAATATTTAGGCGACTGCATAAAACTAAACACATTGATCAGTTAAGACAGCTGCTAATTTTGGATATTTATACAAAGCAATTTCATAAAGTATCCCATCAGCAAAATCAATATGTTTAAATTCGGCCTATGAAGTTACAACAGTTAATATAACCATTGCCAGTATTTGCACTCCACTATTTGACTCTATTATACAATTTAATTCCTACAAAGTACATAGTTATATAATAAATTTCGAGCATATACGGAAACAATTACTATTAATTGTAATTATAGTATCATAACCATCAATCCCCCTTTTTAGTAATCATATTCCGCATAAATATAACTAATCCTTTCATAAATAATCTATATTGTTTTTTGTGTACGCTGTTAGAATAAGAATGCTTTCTGAAATTTTTGGATATACTGAAAGCAAAAGGGGGCTCTTATCAATCATGACAGAAATAGATTTGATCGGACAAATTGCTGACCTAAAAGAAGTCGATTATAAAACTACGTTGATACTCGCAAGTTTTGTTGAACTTCTTTGCGAAAAAAAAATCATTACTAAAAATGAACTCACTAGCAAAATGAAAACACTCGATTTCATCAACGAACTTGAAATCCAGCATGCCAAAAAAAACTAGACTTCTACAAACGTAGTTGTCTAGTTTTCTTTTTATTCACTAACTTATTTCTTTATCATTTTTTTCAGGCTCTGTTCTTATAAACTCGGTACTATTCTCTTTAAGTTCTTCTAACTCTTCATGTTCTTCCGATAATTGATGGTTCACTTTGATTAAAACACGAGTGATACGGACATTATCTACCTCTTCAACGATAAACTCATCGCCCTTATAAACGACCTTTTCATCGATGGATGGTGGCATTTCTATTTGTGAATACAACCAGCCACCAATGGTATCAAAACTTTCCGAGTCAAGATCCATTTCTAACACATCATTAATTTCTTCTAATAAAAGCCGTGCATCAACGGAATACATGTTATCCGGTCGATTTTCTATAAATGGACGCTCTTCATCAAATTCATCCTGAATTTCGCCTACAATTTCTTCTAAAATATCCTCTACCGTTACCATCCCTGCCGTTCCGCCATATTCATCGACAACGATTGCAATCTGTTCTCGCTGTTTTTGCAGCATTTTTAACAAATTACTGAGTGGCATCGACTCTGGTACAGCAATTACTTTTCTAGCTAAGGCACGAATATCAGGTTTTTGACCGCTAGAAAAGGAACGCAACAAATCTTTGATGTGTAAAAAACCAATAATATTATCTTTATCTTGATCACAAATCGGATAACGGGTCAAATGTTCTTCTAACGCAATTTTCACATTATCCTCAAAGGAATCTTCGGCATATAAACAAATCATATCGGTACGCGGAATCATAACTTCACGAACGTTACGCTCTGCAAAATCAAAAATATTGTCCACAAACATCAATTCCGTTTTATCAATAAAACCTTGTTTATGACTTTCTTCCATTAAAATACGAATTTCTTCTTCTGTATGCGCCACTTCACCTTCACTGGCAACCCGAATCCCCGCCAATTTTAAAATCCAGCTTGCAATGTGGTTTAAGAACCATACAATCGGATACATAATTTTATAAAATGTAATCATTGGCACTGCCGTAATTAATACTACCGCCTCTGCTTTTTGAATCGCCAGTGATTTCGGCGCCAATTCTCCTAAAATAATATGCAAGGCTGTAATAAAAGAAAAGCCGATTGCAAAGGATATCGTATGCCCAATCTCAGCTGATATTCCCGAAGCGATAATTAATGGATGGATTAATCTTGCGACTGCCGGCTCACCAATCCAGCCAAGCCCAAGCGATGCTAGCGTAATACCAAGCTGCGTTACCGATAAAAACGCATCTAAATTATCTACTAATTTTTTGGCATACTTCGCTTTATTATTGCCCTCTTGGACTAATGTATCTATACGAGACGAACGCACTTTTACTATTGCAAATTCAGTCGCAACAAAAAAACCGTTAAGTAATACTAATATAAAAACAAAAAATAAATTAAGCACTACTGATGTAGACTCCAAAAACTTCTTATTACTCATATAAAATGAATAATAAGTTCACCTCCTAAATTCAATAACATCATAAATGGAGACTTAATGCAGACAGCGTTTTAATACTGCCTGAATTCTAGTCGAAATTATCCAGGGACTTAGCTACTCTTTACTCATCGCTTGCATAAGCGGGAGTCTTAGAGCAGGTTAGTCATCGGATAAAAGTGATTTCTACTACCATATAGTTATAGTATCGTTACCACTACTATTGTTATACCCTTTTATTCGTTGGCACTACTTTTTCATTCGTTTTCTTTTCTTGCTTTGGCTTAATAAATGGATTTCTATGTTCCGTTTTTGGTTTATTTAAAAAATCGATTACATTGCCATTGATCATTTTTTTCGGATGTAGCTGCACTTTTATCTTTTTAGCATACTCGCCCAATTTTAGCACTTCTTTGGGGGCAACCAAAGAAATAGCGCAGCCAAATTTACCAGCTCTACCAGTACGACCGATGCGAT
This sequence comes from Anaerosinus sp., assembly GCA_029240055.1. Taxonomy (GTDB): domain Bacteria; phylum Bacillota; class Negativicutes; order JARBTT01; family JARBTT01; genus JARBTT01. The sequence goes on along the minus strand of JARBTT010000095.1, from coordinate 2,603 downwards.
GAAGGTATACTTTTTCATCCTCTGGCAAATCAATATTAATAACAAAATCAATATCAGGAATATCTAGTCCACGCGCTGCAATATCAGAAGCAACCAATAGCTGTACCTTACCTTTAGTAAAATCATCAATTGCTTTTTTACGCTCTAGTTTATTGGCACTACCATTTAAACCAGCTACTTTTAAGCCATGAAATTTCAATTTTTCTAGGGTAGTTACAATATCATCACTTTTATTCACAAAAACCAAACCACGATTTACATTCAATATTCGTGTTAATTTGCGTAGCACCTCTATTTTCTCACGATAATCGGCAATAAAATACAAATGCTCAATATTAGGCTTTGCCACAACATCATCTTTTAAGCTAATCAAACTAGGCTCTTTGACAAACTCTGCGCGATTAATCGTACGCGGCGAAATCGTTGCTGAAAACAAGAAATGTTGACAATCTCTCGCTACGCTTTTCACAACAAGACTTACTGTTGCTAAATTCTGATCATCCAATAAGCGATCGACTTCATCTAGTACCAATGATTTTACAGTTTGTAATTTTAATTTACCCTTTTTTTGTAGTTCAACAATACGCCCAGCGGAACCAACAACAATTTGTGGTTTCGTTTTTAATTTATCGATTTGTCTTGCTATATTAGCACCGCCGATTAAAGAAGTGCAAGTAATGTTTAACTCGGCATTTTTCAATACTACTTCTAATTGATGATAAATTTGCATTGCAAGTTCATAGGTTGGTGCTAGAATTACCGCTTGCGCCTCACGTTTTGTTATGTCAATTTTTTGGATGATTGGCAGTAAATACGCCAAAGTTTTACCAGTACCAGTCGCTGATTGCCCAATGATATTCTTTCCTTCTAGCCCATCAGGAATCGCTTTATATTGAATTGGCGTAGGTTCGATGATACCAATTTTCTCTAAGGATTGTTCTAAGGACGCGTGAATCCCTAGATTTAAAAATTTTTCGCTCATGTTGTTTCTCCTTTTATTCCTATATTGATCTGCTTTAGTTTCCCATATTCGGTTTGCCATCTTGATCATTAAACGTAGCCATACAAGACGGATAATTCGTACAACCCCAAAAGGCGCCATTTTTTCCGTTAATCATCCGCAAACTACCTTGTTTACAACGTGGGCAAAGTTCGAGTTTGGGCATTTCTTTTGGTTTCCCATTATCATCATCACTCGTAGCACGGCAACGCGGAAAATTAGAACAGCCCCAAAATGCGCCATTCTTGCCATTTTTCAATTGCATTACGCCCTTTTGGCAACGGGGGCATTGATGATCTCCATTGAGTGGTAAATTACTATCATTCGCCTTTTGGCAAAGTAACTTTGTAAAAATAATTTGTTCACTTAGGAACTGCTCCAGTTCGGCATCCCCTTCTACCATTAAATGTAGGTTATTCTCCCAAATCGCGGTAGAATCTGGATAGGTCATTTCATCTGGCAAAGCATCGATGAGCAGATAGGCAGCTTCTGTTGGAATCAGATTTTTTTTCTTGGCTTCATTGACTAAGAACCCACGTGTCATCAACTCTTTGATAATAGTCGCCCGCGTCGCCTCAGTACCGATGCCATATACATCTTTTAATTTCTTCTTGGACTCGGGATTCTTCACATATTTATGAATTTCCTTCATCGCTGCGAGCAGCGTTGCCGCCGTAAATCTAACTGGCGGTTTGGTTGCTTTATTTTCAATCTTGGCTGATACGTAATCAACCGTATCGCCTTTTTTCATCGCTGGTAAAGCTTCTTGTGCTTCTTCCTTCTTATCATCTGGTTCTGCACCATAAACTTCTTTCCAACCCACTTGTTTCAATACCCGCCCGCTCGTTACAAAGGTCTCTTGCTTATACTTAATTTCAATTTTTGTCTGATCATAAATATGAACTGGATAAAATTGCGTAATATAAGCTTGCGCAATTAAAAAGTAAATATTCTTTTCTATCTCTGACAAGGCTTGCATATTGCATTTTTCTTGCGTAGGAATAATCGCATGATGGGCTGAAATCTTTTTATCATTCCAGGCTCTGCTTTTGATTTTGGGATTCGCTTGCGTGGCCCATTGGGCAAGTTTTGCATCCGCAATTTGCGCTAAATTTGTTAAGATGATGTTTGCATCCTCAAATTGATTTTGTGGCAAAAAATCGCAATCAGAACGAGGATATGTCGTTATTTTCTTCTCATATAATCTCTGTGCGGTATCGAGCACTTGTTGTGGTTCATAACCAAATCGTTTACCTGCCAGCACTTGCAAAGCTGATAATGAAAAAGGTAGCCGTTGTGGCTCTTTTTTTTCTGCTGTTTCGTATAAAACAACCTTACCGCTAAGCTCATCGCCATCACTAAATTTTTGCACTAAACCTTCAGCAATGCTTTTATCTAGCAACCGCCCTTCACTGTCCAGCCCGATTTGCTCATCCTTTGGCTTCCAATTGGTGGTTACTGACCCATTCACATGTTCAAAATCAGCTTTCATCGTAAAGTAATCAACTGGCACAAAATTTTCAAGTTCGCGCTCACGCCTCACGACCAAAGCAAGTGTCGGCGTCTTCACCCTGCCAATCGGCAATGTGACCCGATGTCCAGC
>JARBTT010000094.1 GCA_029240055.1 Anaerosinus sp. | reverse complement strand
GTTTGTTCTTGATGATTTTTTCTTGTGTCGTCATAACTCTAATCTATTTTACAGTTGTTAATTTATTGTAACTGTCAGATTAAGTCTTGACTACTTCAGTAAATGTGATCACTAGTGCACTATTTTTAGTGCTATTTGTGTTTTTGTTTAGCGCCTGCACTTCTATATCTCCAAAATATATAGTGCAAAATGGTAATCTTTACAATGTCTCTAAAGTTGGGCCAAGGAGAACGTATGTTTTTTATAATTTCCCGCAGGAAATACCAAGTCGACGCGATGTACAGTGCAGCAAGACAGATCTTATCTTTAGATAAATAAGTAAAGGCCGCGCTTCACTTAACTCAATTACTTCAAATCCTGGGGGCAGGGTCAATTTTAGTCGTGAACATTAGGGCAAGTCCGACCATGAAAAATAATCGCCTCCTAATTACTTAGCTGTAATTTACCGATAAAAGGACGGCTATCAATCGTATTTATCGCTTCTTTAATCGAATAGCATAATTGGTAATTCTCGTTTAGCTTTTTTTTGTTGAATTCTATTTTATCTTTTTCGATGTTATCTACGATCCAGGTAGGATATAAAGGATCGGAATTGAACTTGGTAATTAATACAGTATACCCTTGGTTCTGGGCGTTGATTAAAGTATCTTTTGTTATATCTACTAATTTCATAATGAGATAATATACGAAAAAAATATCGTATACCTTTTATTTAAGATGATAAAATTCGCAGCCTGTTACTTTTTTTAGCTATAAATTCCAGTAAAAAGTGTCTGTCAGCGAACGTGTGGCCTTTCTTTGCTTTTAATGATTTGCCGTATTACACTGCCGTAATTCAACATTGATTTTTGAACGATGTTTCCGCATTATACTTTAGTTGATCCAAAAATGCTGTCTTATTTTCTTGCCCTTTGCAAAAACATAAAGTCAATAAATCAATAATAAATAAAGAATATCTTTTCACAAGTCATTTTTTTTAAATATCGTTTTAGGAATTACCCAAGGTGGGGATTTCGAAACCTGACCTTTCAACGAAAATACAAATTTCTATAGAAGGACAAGCCCAAAAGAATTGAGCCAACGGCCTGATAAAACTTTACCCATTCAAGACGCTTTTTTACCTCATTGTTCGTTATTGTTGATTACGCTAGAATGTGGTAAAACTTACAGTTCTACCATCATTTTAACATAAAGTTATTGTAAGGGTCTGTATGAATCACACAGATTATAGCTTATTGTTTCCATTTCACTTTTCCATTATTGTCAAACATTTCGATAGAGGGGGTGCCTAGGCTGTCAACCTTTAAAATAATTCTCGGTATTTCATTGTTATCTTTCATTACCAAAGATGCATTTCCGTTCTCAGTTAGCAGGTTGATGCGGTTGATATTATGTCCAGGCTTACCAGAAAGGTCTTTATCGTTAATCAATAGACCAGCCCTGAAATAATTGTCGTGTTTATTATCTTGTGCCAAGATACCTATGGCATCGGCATTCTGATAATCAAATGCTAGTGCATTCAGATTAGTCTCCTCATTGTCAGTAATTGCCAAACCTCCTCTTTCGTCGCCGTTTTTATCATAAAAAATCAGACCCGCTGGCGAGTAAGCCCTTTTGTACGTCTTCCCATTGATAATGGGTTGTGGAATGTTATCTGTGTTTGCAATGACGACACGATTTTTTCCCGATCTGTCCTTGATATCTATTCTTTCTGCGTTTAAGCTATGCTCGTTGTTTAAAAAAAAGTAGGCTATACAAGCCATCAGGACGATATTGGAAAGAATAAGTGCGGTTAAAAATATCTTTAGTGTTTTAGAAATTGTTTGCATAATTTAATATCAGTTTTGAGTTATTATTTACTTATATTCAGCTCTTTAATTAATATCACTTTGTGTTCGATCCCAAATTATTTCATCACAAGTCGTAATATCATTCAATCGTAAGTACTTCGACGTTTTATTTTATTTGTTCCATATTATTTTTTTTATTGCCTAATAAAAAGCAAAAATAAAGTTCGATTTCGAGAACACCCTTTACATAGGTTGAGCGCAAGGATTTTTTATCTGGTCAGTTCTCTACGTATTCTGCTCAACTGTGTTGGAGTAATGCTCAGGTGCGAAGCAATATATTGTAGTGGAATTCTGGTTTCTATTCCCGGATGCGCCTGCAGCAATTTTAGATATCTTGTTGTGGCACTTTCGGTCAGTAAAGAAATTTCTCTTTCTTCATTAATGACTATCCATTTTTTCTCCAGATAGGCAATGTACAAGTTCTTTAATTCATCATTTTGATCAATAGCGGCTCTTGTCTGATGATATGGCATACACACCACCATGGTGTTTTCAATAGCTTGCAGTGTAAATTCGTTGGGTGTTTTTATGATTGCCGAAAACCTGGTGCTCGCAAAGTCTCCCACCAAATAAATCCATTTATTCCAGATAGCTCCTTTTTCATCTATAAAATAAGAGTTTAAAGCACCTTTACAAACAAAGAAAATGTCATTAGTGACACGCCCTTCTTTTAGTAAAACTTCATTTTTTTTAAACTGCTGAATGTGCACGGCTTCGGTCAACAAATTAAATGCCTTATCCGAAATAGGATACACGTTCACAATCGCTTCTTTAAAGTCTGCGAGATATTTTTCTGTTTCAGTCATTTGTTGTGGCGGGGTTACGTGATGATATTACTTTCAAATAAATATAAGATATCTTTTAAATAGCTAAAATTGTTTTTTCTTCTCCAGTAAAAGATTCATTTTCTTTCCGGGCGTTGAGCAAGAAATTAGCCATGCGGTTTTCCTCTTGTTCTGATGCATGGAAAGTCTACATATTGGTACAAAATGCACATTTATTAATTTGTGAATCACGTATTTTAATCAGATTTAAATGCTTTTTTGAAAGTCCCGAATTTTGGAGGTAGACTCTCACCTTAGGTTGATGCTTTACTATAAAATCTTCCATATTCGAAGCGTATGCGGCGCTGATGGGATGATATCTTGGAAGACTACTATGATGAAATAAATCCCAATCGGAGGAGTGAGTGATTGAAAACTTGGATTCGGTTAGATGGTGAATTTAATTCGGAAATAATAGATAGGTCCAAATCCGAGAATAAGTGATAGATAAGTGCCTATATAAAGAAACTATTTTTCCCCCTTGCTGCGAGTTATCGGATTGAGTAAAGATGAAGCATTTAATGCATTACGATTTAGCTTAGGGCTTTCACTACAGCATAAGAAATCAAACAAACCGTAGAAGTTGTTGAAAGAACTATAGATCAATTCAGCAATAAAGCGCGACATAAAAATTAGGGTTTGAACAAGTTTTTCATGGATCTATTTATAATCTGTGGCTTGTGATTTAATATTATTTAACATTACGGCAGAAGTATATTATCTATATTGTCATTGCTAATAAATCTGTATTATGAAGAAAGTGATTTTACCTTTCCTTTTATCATTTGTGCTGAATGTTTTTCTGTCATCTTTTGCTCAGGCACAACAAATCAAATCCTATAACGTTAATCAGCAGATTATTCAAAATGGGCTGCCGGCAAATTGGTTTCTAGCTGACTCCAAGGGCTATACTTTTACTATTGAAAAACATAGCAAGTACCCAGATAAAACACAGTTAAAAATTAGTAGTATATCCGATAGCAATGGGTATTCAGGTGTTTTGATGTTGAATATACCTGAAAATCTAGAAGGGAAGGAAATTGCTTTTGAAGGAAAAATCAAAACAGAGAATATAACTCCTGATGGATTCGCAGGACTATTTCTCCAATTAAAACCCAAAGTTGATGTCGAGAATATGGAGTCCCTTAAGTTAAATGGGACGCATGACTGGGAGACATTTGGTGTTAAGCTCAAGTTAAAACCAAAGGAGACACGGAGTATAGCAATTGCCACTTATATTGTTGGTAAGGGAACAGCCTGGTTTGCAGATCTTAGCCTTAAAATAGATGGCAAGGATTATACCGAGGCGCTGCAATACCCAAGTATAAACAAAGCTGATACCATCTATAACTTCGATTCACAGTTGAAAGAAATTGCACTGACAACAAAAAATATTACTAAATTAACTCATACAGCCCAGATTTGGGGGATGTTAAAATATTTTCACCCTGCGGTTACTTCGGGGAAATGGGATATGGACACAGAGCTTTTCAAATTCATTCCAAGCCTGTTGGCCAGCAAGGACCAGTCTACTACAGAAAACCTTTTGAGTGAATGGATTCAGCATTTCGGCCCTTTTCAACCATCTGCGGAGCAATCGACCGTTGCTGAGGAGATAATTGCAGCAGCAGCCAAAAATGAATGGATAGAAAAGCTACCATATTCTAACAAGCTCAAAGAAAAGCTTACCGCGCTGTCCCATGTGGTACCAGTAGCGCCAAACCGATATATAGGCTATTTTGATGGTGCTGGCAACCCCCAGTTTTATGAATACAGTTACAAAACTGTTCAGCTTTCCGATGTAGGTTTTCGCCTTTTAGGGTTATTCCGATATTGGAATGCCATGTATTATTTTAACCCAAACCAAAAGCTTTCAGCAAAACCGTGGGACCAAGTATTATCGGATTTTATACCGCTATTTGTCGGAGCGACAACCAAAGCGTCACTGGATGGAACCTATCTCAAGCTTTTTTCGAAAATTAATGATACCCATGCTTTTTCATACCTTTCAGATTATTATCATAAAGATATATTTGGCCCACGTGGCGTAGGATTTAAGACAGGTTTTATCCAGAACCAGCTGGTGGTCACTGAGCTGTCAGATGATCAGTTCAAAACTGGGCAGGAGATACAGATCGGCGATATTATTATGGAGATCGCAGGTGAGCCCGTTTTCGGTATAGTTAATTCATTGGGGCAATATATCGCTGCCTCCAATGAAAGTGCCCTTAAGCGGGATCTTCCAAATCGGATGTTAAGAACTGCGGATTCCCTATTATTGTTGAAAGTTCATCGCGAGGGTAAGGAATTGGATGTTTATATTCCCACGCGTGCTATCGAATCAATAAAGGATACTGATGCAAAACCCAAGCCCGCGATTCGGAAAATGGAAGATGACATTTTGTTGGTTGATATAGGTGTTTTTAAGGATTCAGATACTCAACGGCTAAAAGATAGCTTGCAAGGACAACGTGGGCTTATTTTGGACTTTCGTAATTATCCTTCGGCGAGCATGCATGATGAATTGCGGGATATGATCTTTCCATCAGAAAAAGACTTTGTAATATTTTCGACGAGCAAAGGCATGCGTCCCGGACTATTTAAATACACTACGCCCGTCAAAGCAGGAGCGGAAAATCCCAAAGCTTTTAGCGGAAAGGTTGTGATTTTGGTTAACGAGCGCGCTCAGAGCGCATCTGAATTTCAGGTGATGGCCTTTCGTACCATACCCGGATCTCAGGTTGTTGGCTCTCAGACAGCAGGAGCGGACGGCAATATAAGTTGGCTTCCACTTCCACTGGGCTATTCGACTGCATTTTCAGGAATAGGAGTCTATTATCCTGATAAAAGCGAAACGCAGGGGATAGGCATTGTACCCGATAAGATTGTATATCCCACAATTGAGGGAATACGGAAGCGTCAAGATGAGGTACTACAGGCAGGTATTGATTTGATATTAAAATAATAAGCCTCTCGTATTTGATAATACCTTTGACAGATTTTCCCGGTTTGCTGAAAGTTTATTACTTAGCAAAAACAAGGCTACTGCATATATTTGAATCAAAATCGGATCATCTACTGTTTACCTCTATTAAACAGTGTTCAAATACAATAAAAATATCTCTGTTTTAACAAAAGAGATAGGTTGAATTTTTAGATAAATCAAGTTGTAATATACAACTTTAAACTAAATAAATAACTGAATTTCTAATATATATGGTGTTTTATCACAGATATTATAAAGAAGTGTAATAAAAAATTTGATAATTGAACACTGTTTAATAAATTTGCATCGTAAAATTAACTTCAACATTTAAGTAATGAAAAAAGCATTAATAACGGGAGCGAGCGGAGGCATAGGCTTGGAAATTGCCAGACGTCTTTCCCAACAGCATTACCAATTGACCCTGGTGGCAAGAAACGAACAGAAATTGAAATCTGTTCAGGAGCAACTTGGAAGGGAAGCACATCAGATTCTTGTAGCAGACCTTACCATAAAAGAGGATATTGAGAAAGTCAGTAAGCACCTTACTGAATATGGTTATGATCTTCTTGTTAATAACGCAGGAAATGGTTCTTATGGAAGGTTTACAGAGATACCTATTGGAGAACATTTAAAAACCATGACACTGAATATGGAGGCATTGGTATCCTTGTCTAATGCATTTTTAAGTAAAGCAGTATCAGGAAATACGCTGATCAATATTGGATCACTACTGGCTCATTCATCTTTACCTGGTGGAGCTGTGTACGCGGGAACAAAAAGCTTTGTTGCCAACTTTTCGGAGTCACTCTGGTATGAATATAAAAATAAAGGTATCTTTGTATCAGGCTTTAATCCCGGTGCTGCCGACTCTGATTTCCACTCGAACTCGGGCAGTGACACAAGTGCATTTCCAAGTTTTGTCGTATCGAGTGTTTCTGAAGTTGCCGACGAATTTATGAAAGCATTGGCAGCAAGAAGAAAGCCAAGAGTAATACAAGGATTTAAAAACCGAATGATGCTATTCGGGTTTAAATTTCTCAGCAGGAAATCAACCATTAATATAATGGGTAAAATTAGTCCGGGGCTTAAAGTTTAAAGCCAAATAGACATTAAAATGAGTATAGCAGAAAGAAAACAAGAAGAAAAACAGGAAATGCACCAGCGCATCTTAAATGCGGCACGCAAGATATTTCTTGAAAAAGGATATGAAAAAACCAGTATGCGCAATATTGCCAATGAGATCAATTATAGTCCTGGCAGCCTCTATTTTCATTTTAAGGATAAAACCGAAATTTTTCAGGAGCTTCAAAAAGAAGGATTCACGTTGCTTCTAAACCAGTTGAAAGTGCTGAACAGCGTAGCTGATCCATTTGAACGACTTAAGGCATCGGGACGTGTGTTTATTCAATTTGCGCAGGAAAATAAAGATTACTACAACCTCATGTTCATGGTCGAGGAGACCGTAAAAGATCCCACCGAAACCAGGTTCACAATTGCACAGGAAGCCATAAATCATATGTGTTCTATGATCCGCGATTGCCAGCAGCAAGGTAAATTCAAAGAGATGGATGCGGACTATTTTACATTTATGGTAATTTCTGCAATGCATGGAATTTGTGCTTTGTTTTGCAAGGACCGTACAACAAGTTTTATAAACAAAACAAACGAAGAGCTGATGGAAAACGGCTACGCATGTTTTGTTGCTTTGCTCGAAAAGAGCTAGGCATTTTTTTTACCCTATTATTGAACAGTGTTTAAATTTATTACAGTGATTAAATTACATCAGAAACCTAAATTACTGTGGTCGATTTTGTTGACCATGGTATCGATCACTGCCCATCAGAGCAGGGCACAGGGTAGGCTTGACCTATACATTAAAGAAGGTCTGGAATCAAATCAAAGTATAAAACAGCAAAATTTTATGCTTGAGAAAAATGTTTATGCACTCTCGGAAGCGAAAAGTATGTTTCTGCCAAATATTGCTTTTTCAACAACCTATACAAAGGCCGATGGCGGACGGACAATCGATATTCCTGTGGGCGACATGATGAACGGTGTGTACAGTACACTAAATCAGTTAACAGGGAGCAATTCGTTTCCGCAATTGCAAAACCAGCAGGTATTGATAAACCCCGATAATTTCTATGATGCAAAATTTCGTATAACTCAACCAATTCTGAATGCAGAGCTCAATTATAACAAAAAGATTAAGACAAAGCAGATCGGCCTTCAAAAGACGGAAGTGCTACTTTATAAAAGAGAATTGGTAAAAGAAATTAAAATAGCCTATTATAATTATCTGAAAGCGAGCAATGCTGTAAAGATCTACCAATCTTATCTAGTATTGGTACGTGAAGGGGAGAGAGTGAATAAGAAGCTATTAGATAATGGTAAGATTAACCGGACAGCCTTGGTCCGAAGCCAAAATGAGGTTTCCAAAATCGAGGCTGCGATTGTGACAGCTATAAAGACGCAAGAATCGGCCAGGTATTATTTTAATTTCCTACTTAATCGCCCACAGACAGAAGGTATTTTAATAGATGAAATCACCACGTTGCCGGACCAGACCGCTCTAATAGGCGAAGATATCGGTAACCGCGAGGAGCTTTCCAAACTTAAAATTGCTAAGGGTATCAATGAAGACCTAACGGGACTTGCAAAATCGTACCTCTTTCCAAAGGTGGGGGCCAGTTTGGATCTGGGTTCGCAGGCATTTGACTGGAAATTCAATAATAAGAGCCGCTATTACCTTCTAGGCGTTTCTTTAGAGTGGAACCTCTTCGGATTTGGGAGAAACAGCAGCCGCATCAAGCAGTCCCTTGCCGAGCAGCAGGCAATTTCATCCCAGACCGACTATGTGCAACAACAGCTTCTCACAGAGCTTAAAGTGCGTCAGGCCAGTATGGAAAGCGCTGTTGCTGAATTTCAGGCAGCCCAGAGCCAGTTAAAGACAAGCCAAACCTATTACAATGATATATCAAAACTATATAAGGAGGGAATGGCAATCTATATTGAAGTGCTTGATGCCCAGAATCAATGGGTAGATGCCCAGCTGCAGGCCAACATAGCGCTATTCGATACATGGATAGCATTTACTGCCATTGAACGAGCCAATGCTAGTTTTAACATACAATAATTTTAAAAATGAAAAGGATACAATTTACAATAATTGCAGCAGCCCTATTGCTGTCATCGTGCAAAGAGCACCCCAAAAATACAAATCCGCTTGGCGAACCAGATATCATTGCCGTAAAGGTATTCCCTGTGTCGTCCTTCCGTATTCCTACCTCAACACAGGTAACCGGGTTAGTCAGTACAGTAGACCAGGCAAACTATTCTTTTAAAATAGGCGGTGTCATCAGCCGTATATTGGTAAATGAAGGAGACTTTTTCCGCAAAGGACAATTATTGGCAACGTTGAATACGACCGAAATTTCGGCCGGCCTTTCCCAGTCAAGCTTAGGTGTGGATAAAGCACAACGCGACTATGACCGTGCAATGAACCTTTACAAAGACAGTGTCTTTACCTTGGAACAGCTGCAAAATACAAGAACTGCACTTGATGTCGCCAGAAAAGGCAAAGAAGCCGTGGCGTTCAACGAACGCTATGCGAAGATCTACGCCGCCTCGGACGGCTTTGTTTCAAAGAAAGTCGCAAATGAAGGAGAAGTGATTGGGGGCGGAATGCCAGTGCTGCTCACAAATACCATACAGCAGAATGCCAGCTATCTTCTGAAAGCGGGCGTAACAGACCGTGAATGGTCAAGTATAAAAGCAGGACAGGCCGCAAAAGTTAGATTGGATGGTTTCCCTGATCAGTTATTCGAGGCGACGGTATACAGAAAGTTGCAGTCGGCAGACCGGGAAATAGGCTCTTTCCAGATAGAACTAAAATTGAAACTCCATAACGTTTCTCCTCCCGTAGGCATGTTTGGGAAGGCGGATATTGAGATAGGACAGGCGGAGAATGCAATCGTGATCCCTTATAATGCATTGGTCGAAGCGGACGGAAAAAAAGGATACGTATTCACTATTGTTGGCGCGGACAAGGTAAGAAAGATTCCTGTAAACATCATGAAGTTTGAAAC
>JARBTT010000006.1 GCA_029240055.1 Anaerosinus sp. | reverse complement strand
GTTAATGGAATATCGGAAAAAGTAAGTGCTGCTGACAACCATTCCCAATTGCCAACATGTGCTGTTAATATCACAACACCATTGCCTTCTGCTAGTGCATTTTTAAACCTGTCAATATGTTCAACTTCCATATAGTCTGTAAAATTTTGACGATTTAATTTTGGCATGTACATGATTTCTAAGAAGGTTCTACCTATATTGATAAACGAATCCCTGCAAATCTCACTTGCTTTTTCCTTCGGAACTTGTAAACTTTTCATCATTTGTTCAATTGCCCGCTTACGCTGTTTTGCGGCAATTTGATAATAGAGGCTACCTAAAATTTTGCCCAACCATAGTAATACACTATGTGGCAATAGACACAATACCCAACTAATAAATTTTAAAAATCTATATTGCATATATCGCCATCCCTTTCGATCATAAACGAATGATTTTAAATAACCCACTTAATTAAGTGGGTTATTTTTATATTATATACTAAATTTAATAATATTGCATTATTGCCGAATTCCTTTAATTGGTTTGAGATTAATATAGGACAAAAGAATGTCTTCCCACTTACCTTGGGCTTTTAAAATAAACTCAGCAATTTCACGCACGCCACCATTTCCGCCTTCGGCTTTAGAGATATAATGCGCTCTTTCTTTTACTTCTGTAACTGCATTATGTACAGTACAGGCAAAACCGACTTTTAACAGAATAGGTAAATCAAGTAAATCATCACCGACATAAGCCATTTCGTCTAAAGACAGCTTGTATTTTTTTTGCAATTCTTCAAGAGCATCAAGTTTATTATTGGATCCTTGATAAACATCAGTAATTTTTAATTCTTGACTGCGAATATTGACAATATCTGATTTGCGCCCTGTAATAATAGCAGTCTTTATCCCCGCATTATGGAGTAAAGAAATTCCCATTCCATCATGTACATCGAAATTTTTAAAGGATTCACCATTTGCACTAAAAAAAAGTTTTCCGCTCGTTAAAACGCCATCTACATCAAAAATGATCAATTTAATCTTACTGGCTCTAGCCACAAATTCCATTAAACCACTCCTTGACGTAGAAGATCCGTAAGATGAAGAATACCAATCGGCTTATTTTCTTTATCCACAACTGGCAAAACCGTAATCGGGCGTGGTTTATGTTTTTCCATAATACTAAGTGCTTCAGCAGCCATTTTATCTTTTGAAATTGTTTTTGGTGCCTTCGTCATTAATTTTTCTGCTGATTCATCAAGAAATTTATGACCTTTTTCTAAACTGCGTCTAATATCACCATCGGTAATAATACCAACCAATTTACCGTTTCCATCCATAACTGAAGTTGCCCCAAGCCCTTTCGAAGTCATGGTAAAAATAGCTTCTTTGGCTGTTTTTGTAATATCAATTACAGGATTGTCTTCTCCTGAATGCATAACGTGTTCTACCGTCAAAAGTAGTTTTCTCCCCAATGCTCCACCAGGATGGAACACAGCAAAATCTTTTGCTGTAAAATTGCGTTCCGATAATAATGCAATGGCCATTGCATCACCCATTGCTAGTGTTGCCGTAGTGCTTGCCGTTGGCGCAAGGCCAAGTGGGCAGGCTTCTTTTTCTACACTGATATCAATAAAGATTTCCGCATTTTTACCTAATGTTGATTCTCGGCATCCACTCATCGCAATAATCGTAGCACCAATACGCTTAATAATCGGTAAAATATTGACTACTTCTAAACTCTCACCGCTATTAGAAATTGCAATAACAACATCATTGCAGGTTACCATCCCTAAATCACCATGGAATGCTTCAGCTGGATGCATGAAAAAAGACGGCGTTCCCGTACTAGCAAAACTAGCCGCCATTTTTTTACCGATATGGCCTGATTTACCCATGCCAGTTACTACGACTCTACCCTGGCACTCAAGAATCGTATGAATCGCTTGAATAAATTCATCGTTGATACGTGGAATGAGTGCTTTCACTGCATCCGCTTCAATCGTCAATACCTCAACTGCTTTTTCTATAATCACAAAATTTCCCCTCTTCTCGTTCACTAAGAAATCTTATTTTCGATAAATTGAATCAAAATTTCATTTATGTTTGCGCACGATGTTATCAATTGCTAAGGCATCTTTTAGAATATCTTCCAGTTTATCTAAATATACCATGTTGGGTCCATCACAAAGTGCTTCTTCTGGGTTATCATGAACTTCCATAAATAGTGCATCTACCCCAACGCCAACGGCTGCCCTTGTTAAATATTCTACATATTCACGATTACCTGCGGAACTTGTGCCTGCACCGCCAGGAAGTTGTACGCTATGCGTTGCGTCGAAAACTACTGGATAACCAAAGGAACGCATAATTGGAAAACTACGCATATCGACCACAAGATTATTGTAACCAAAGGTTGCTCCACGCTCTGTGAGCATGATATTTTCATTACCGCCTTCGCGGAGTTTATCAATTACATTTTTCATATCGTTAGGCGACATAAATTGGCCTTTTTTCACATTGATTGCTTTACCCGACTTAGCTGCCGCATATAACAAATCAGTTTGCCTACAAAGAAATGCAGGAATTTGTAATAAATCAATCACCTTTGCAGCTTCTTCAATTTGCGTTGAACAGTGAATATCACTGACCACTGGTACTTGTAATTCATCTTTAATTATTTTTAATATTTTTAATCCTTCTTCTAAGCCCGGCCCACGAAAACCAGCATACGAAGAACGATTTGCTTTATCAAAAGAAGCTTTGAAAATATAAGGAATTCCTAAACGCGATGTAATTGCTTTAATTTCACGACCAATTTTCAAACTCCGTTCCAAGCCTTCAATTACACATGGACCAGCAAGCAATGCTAATGGTTGTCCTGCACCAATTTTTACGTTACTAATATTAATTGTATTCATAGTTACCTCTCTTCTAAATTAATCATAATATCAAAAATGATTTAGTTCTTTACTTCAAGTTTTTTGTAAATCTCATTGACTCTAACTAAATCTTCTTGTGTATCAACGCCGACAAAACTAAACGTAGTTTTCAAAACTTTAATTTTATAACCATTTTCTAAAGCGCGAAGTTGTTCTAATGATTCTGTGCTTTCAAGCGGCGTTGGCTGCATTGCCGCATATTTTAATAAAAAGTCACGACGATAAGCATAAATACCAATATGTTTGTACACTGGCACATTGCTATCATTGCGGGGATATGGCAATAAGGACCGTGAGAAGTATAAAGCATAGCCATTTAAGTCAGTGACTACTTTAACATTATTGGGGTTATTCTTTTCTTCTTCTTGGATTGGTGTCATAATCGTCGCCATATTAAGCTCATTATCTGCAGTAAAAGCCTCCGCTAATTCATCAATAATACTTGGCTCGATGAGTGGTTCATCGCCTTGCACATTGATAATAACGTCAATATCGGTATATTTTCTCGCAACTTCCGCTAAACGGTCTGTTCCGGTTGGATGATCTGGTGATGTCATCATTACATGTCCATTAAAACTCTCAACGACTTTCAATACCGCTTCATGATCAGTCGCAACTAGTACCTCTGTTGGTTTTGTTGCTAGCTGTGCACGTTCATAGACACGCTGAATCATTGGTTTACCGGCAATATCGGCTAGAGGCTTGCCTGGCAATCTCGTCGAGGAATAACGCGCTGGTATCACACATAGAATTTTCATTTATTTTCCTCCTATACACGATGAAATAATGAGCTGCACTTTTATTTTTTATTTTTCAAGCTTTCGCTGATTAGGTTCATAAAGTTATCATATCCAGCTTGGAAACTAATTTCGATGCTTAGAATATAAACTGGCAATTGCCGATTGGAATGGATAATTTCTGCTGGTATTTTCACCGCATCTTTATCCGTAATAATGATTGCCTCTGCCCCTTGCTCCATTGCTTTGTCCAGAACAGCTTGCATTTCTGCCATTGTATAGTCATGATGATCGGGAAAACGGACACTATCGATCACTACTGCACCAATATCGCTAATTGTCTGCTCAAAGGATGCTGGGTTTCCAATTGCCGATACCGCAATTACTTGCTTATTTTTCAAGGTACTAACATCAATACTCTTGCTAGGGGTATCCTTATACCAATCAGCAATTTCAATAAAGCAACGCGGTTTATGAATACTTTCAACGACAAGGGCGTGGTCATTATACCGAGCTACCGTTTCTTTTATGGTTTCACAAGCTTTTTTATCCGCTTGGTCAACCTTAGTTAATAGACAAACATCGGCACGATTTAAATGTGAAAGTGGCTCTCGTAACGTACCCCGTGGTAACATGTAGTTATTACCAAAGACGTTAATCGCATCTACTAGCAGGATATCTAAGTCTCGGAGTAAACGCCAATGCTGATACCCATCATCTAAGATAACAACTTGGGCATTTAATTTTTCCACGGCATATTTACCGGTCTCTGCCCGATCTGCCCCAATTAGTACTGGTACTTTAGGCAAATTTTTTGCAAGTAAAAATGCTTCATCGCCAGCTTCCGCTGCTGACATATAAATTCTCTTACCATCAGACACAACGCCTACTTTACCTTTCCATTTTGCCCGATAACCACGGTTTAAAATAACCACTCGATACCCCATATCACGAATTGCAGCTGCAAGTCGCTGTGCCGTTGGTGTTTTTCCTGTCCCACCAACAGTAATATTCCCCAAACTAATCACATGACAATCTAATCTGTATTGTTTAAAAATTCCCGAGCGATATAGTGATATCGTCATTTCAATCAATTGACAATACACAAAAGAAAAAGCATACAAAATACTCAAAAAAATATTAGGAAAAAAACCATTTTCGTCACCATGCACCAGTTTATATAAATAAGTCTGAAAGTTTTCGATCTGGCGTAGTGTTCTCTTCGGGCTTCTTGCTTTTTTTTGTTCATAAGTTTCTAACATTTCTCTTAGCAGTACTGCACTTTTTCTTGAAGCCCCTCGGTTTTCTTTTACGATTGCCAGCGTTTCTGTTTCCATTTTTAGCCTTAACTCAGGATTACGAAAAAGTTTTAAAATATTAGAACCAAGCTCAGCGGCATCGTGAGCCGTAATGCAAGCATTACGGTTTGAAAATAAAGCATAGGTATCTTTAAAATTAAACATATTGGGTCCAACAATAATCGCTTTGCCATGTGCCGCTGGTTCTAATATATTATGCCCGCCATGTGATACTAAACTACCACCAACATAAATAACATCACCAATACTATAGACTTTTCCGAGTTCACCAATCGTATCTAAAAGAACAACGTCATGTCCAGTTTCTACGCTTTTATTTAACGCCGTCCGTGTTTTCACTTTCATCCCAAAAATTTTAGCAGTTTCGGTAATTTCACCAACACGTAAAATATCACGAGGAGCAATAATCAATTTTGCTGTAGGGATTTCCTTCTTTAGCTGACGAAATGCTTCTAGAATCAAATTTTCTTCGCCTTTATGCGTGCTCCCAGCAAGCAAAATCGCTTCTGAACCATTAAGACCCATTTCATCAAGCAATTTTTGTTTTTCTTCTGGCGCTACATCCGTATAAGTTTGATCAAATTTCGTATTACCAGTTATCGTAACTAAATCAGGATTTGCCCCGAGTTTTATAATATATTTTGCATCTATGGGTGATTGCATACAAAACTTTTTCACAGTACCAATCATATCTTTTAAAACACCACGCAGATGATGGTAGCGATTTACGCTTTTATCACTAATTCTACCATTTACCATCATAACAGGAATATGATATTTGCGTGCTGCTTTTAAGAAATTTGGCCATAACTCTGTTTCTACTGGTAAAAACACACTTGGCATTACTTTTTTGACTACGCCACTACTAAGCCATGGCAAATCAAGCGGAAAATAAATAATACTATCCGCATCTTTGACGATCCTATTTGCCATTTCATAGCCATTATTCGTAACCACTGACACTAAAATCGGTTTTTCAGGAAATTCTAAACGAAATTCCTTGATTAGCGGACTGGCAGCAACAATTTCACCGACAGAAGCTGCGTGTATCCAGATACAACCTTTATTTGCTACTGGTTCTAAGGCATCTTTATGTAAGAAACCAAAGCTTTGCCTCAGCCTCTCGACAAATCCCTTTTCACGCATAGCTCGTACCATAAATACTGGTATCGCTAATATTACCAGTATGATCGCCACTATGTTGTATATAATCTGCATGCCTGCACCTCACAATTATCGTTAATATAAAAAGCTACCTTAATCATGATTGTTAAATTGTATTTTAGATAAACTACTATATAATCCATTCAACTGAAGTAGCTCTTTATGTGTACCTTGTTCGACGATTTTCCCTTTTTCCAGAACAATAATACAATCTGCATTTAATACTGTTGATAAGCGATGCGCAATCACAAAAGAAGTACGACCAACCATTAATTTATCTAATGCAACTTGTACAATTTTTTCACTTTCGGTATCCAAGGCTGATGTTGCTTCATCTAATATCAAAATGCGTGGATTTTTTAATATAGCTCTAGCGATCGCAATCCGTTGTCTTTGCCCACCGGAAAGACTAGCACCACGTTCACCAATTTGGCTATCATATCCCTCTGGCATTGCCATAATAAATTCATGGGCATTGGCAGCTTTCGTTGCCGCAATAACCTGCTCTTTGCTCGCATTTAAATCACCATATAAAATATTATCATAAATAGATCCATTAAATAATACGGTTTCTTGTGGGACAATACCAATTTGCTGTCTTAAGGAATCCAAAGTTACGTCCGTAATATCAACATCATCAATAAAAATTTTGCCAGATTTTAAATCATAGAATCTCGGTATCAAGTTAGCAATCGTACTTTTTCCTGCACCACTTGGACCAACAATGGCAATCATTTGGCCTGCTTTTACTTCTAAACTAATATTATTTAATGCCAGTTCATTTGGTTTATATTCAAATATGACATTTTTAAAGCTTACTTTACCATCAATTGTTGGTAATTGAATAGCACTAGCTTTTTCTTTTATTTCCGGTTCAGTATCAAGTACTTCAAATACTCTTTCTGCTGCTGCTAATGCTTTTTGAACATCCCCAAATAAACGGCTAAGCCTTTTGACGGGGTTCGCCAAATTTACAGCGTATACTAAGAACGCAACTAACTCTCCAGCACTCAATCTACCATTGACAACTTCAACACCGCCATACCAAATAATACAAGTAACCCCAATTGCTGCTAGAAATTCAACAACCGGAGTCAAGGTCGCCATCACTTGTGTATTCTTCATTTGAGCACGGAAGTTAGATTGATTTTGTACCTTGAATCGTTCAATTTCATAGTCTTCCCGTACAAAAGTTTTGACTACACGTACAGAAGAAATAGTTTCCTGTAATACAGAAGTAATATCAGCAATTCGTTCTTGCATAACAAAGCTGGTTTTTTTTAATTTTTTACCAAAAACTTTCATGGCCTGCGCAATAACCGGCATTGTAATCAATGTTAGCAATGACAATTT
Organism: Anaerosinus sp.; assembly: GCA_029240055.1. Lineage (GTDB taxonomy): Bacteria > Bacillota > Negativicutes > JARBTT01 > JARBTT01 > JARBTT01. The sequence goes on along the minus strand of JARBTT010000006.1, from coordinate 32,720 downwards.
CCAGTGAAGAAAAAACATAGTGCCAAGCGAGCCAAGTAAAATAGCACTTTCTTGCACAATTTCCACCATACTGCTAACAAGGGCAACCTGCAGAGCCGATACATCATTGGTAATATAACTCATAATAGTACCAGTCTTACGTTTTTCATAATATGCAAGCGACAATTTCTGCAAATGGCGATATAAATCTTCTCTAATATCTATAATAACACGCTGTGCAATATATGACATTAGATAAGTTTGTCCATAATAGAAAATACCTCTAAGGAAAAACACCACCACGATACCAATAGCAATGGTATTTAACATCCTCATATTTTTTTGTGCTAATACCCCATCAATCACATCTTTTAGTACCCAAGGTACATAAAGATTTGCCAATGCTGCAAAAATAATACATACAATCGCTACACAAAGTCTCGATATATATGGTTTCATATAGTAAAGTAAACGTTTATAAGTATTCAATCAATAACCTCCAATTCCATACTGTTTAGAGAAACCGATTGTAGATTTCTATTTTTTATTTGCCATGATTAAAACTTCCTCAGCAACGCGCCTCACAGCCCCTGATAAACCAAGTTTTTCTTTCATTAATTGCAGTTTTGTACGAACTGTTTGGCCATAAGGATTTGTCTTTAGTAAGCGCATTGCTTCTTTAGCAACTTTTTCTGCCGTAACCTCATCTTGCAATAATTCTGGAATCATTCGTTCTTCCATTACTATATTGGGCAAGCTGATATGAGGAATTTTCACTAGCAATCTACCTATAAAATAAGTGATTGCCGACATTTTATAGACAACAACAACTGGCAACCCTAAAATAGCCGCTTCCAATGTAACTGTTCCCGATGCGGCAATTGCAGTATCGGCGATATTCATTAAATCGTAAATATTTCCACTAGTTAAATGAACTTTAACCTTGTAACTATTTAGTATACTTTGCAACATTTCCCGGGAAATTGTCGATGCTACTGGTAAAAAAAATTGACAACTTGGATTTTCTTGCAATATTTTTTCGGCACTCTCAAGCATAATCGGCAATAAACTGGTAATTTCTTGTTTGCGACTACCTGGTAATAGTAGAATAATAGGTTCATCAGGGCTAGCAGCAAAAAATTGATAGGCCTCTTCTTTATTCATACTTGGCTTAACAATATCAAGCAAGGGATGCCCAACAAAATTAACATCTGCACCTGCCTTACGATAAACCTCTGCCTCAAAAGGAAAAATACTAGCAATTTTATTAACCAATTTTGCCATTGATTTCGCTCTGCCTTTTCGCCAAGCCCATGCTGATGGTGGAATATAAGAAAGTATCGGAATACCCAGTTGTTTAGCGCATTTTGCCAAACGCATATTAAAGTCAGCATAATCAATAATGAGTAATACATCTGGTCTTTCTTTTTTCATGATTTCTACTAACTCATCACGCAAACGAAAAAAGCGCGGTAAATTTTTTATTACTTCGACGAATCCCATGACATCAAGATCCGCAAAATCATGACTAAGCTCTACACCGGCTTCACGCATCGCTTTACCGCCCATACCAAACAGTTTAATATTAGGTTTTATTTTTTTTAATTCTGCGGCTATACTTGCACCATGCAAATCACCCGATGCTTCACCAACAGATATCATGATTTTGCACATAAGGAACCTCCAGTAACAATTTTAAAAAGACGCGAGGACGCTTTATTAATTTTTAGCATCCGTCGCGCCTCTTATCATCAGTATTTACAGAGCGACAATTGTTATTCCGTTTTCATTGGCAATTTCAAGGACTTTTTCCTTTTCTACTAAAATTGTTTTGCCAGCTTCCATTACCAAAGCTTTCGCTCCGACTGTACACATGGATTCTATGGTCTTTATCCCAACCGCTGGTACATCAAAACGGACATCCTGCTTCGGTTTTGCAACCTTTGCTACGACAACACCGCCACGACCTAACTTGCCACCACGTAAAATACATTCATCCGTACCTTCAATGGCTTCCACTGCCATCACTGCTAGATTTTTTACGACAACTGTTTGACCAATATCAAGACCGCCAATCGCCTTGGCCATTTTAAAACCAAATTCCATATCTGCCTTTTCATCTACATTTGGTTCACGCTCTGTAAGTGTACCCTCTTTTACGATCAAAGAACGGATCAATGCGGTTTGATCAAAAACAGCAATGCCTTCTATCGCAAGCTCGCGAACGAACGCCAGCATTAATGTATCATCGTTATTATCTGGCAAAGCTGCTAAGATTTTTTTCATGCGATCATCAAGCATTACTTTACCATCAAACATCAATTCTTTGGTAACTTTGCCAAGCATCGTTACTCTTGTAATATTATTTTGCTTTAAAAATTCAAAAATTGTATCTAGTTGACCAACACCAATTTTTTCTATTTTTTCAACGTGTTCCGCTAATTCTTTTTCTACCGACTCTACCAAAGCGACTGTAAAAACATTAAAGCCCATACCTTTAGCGGCACGAGCAAATTCTACAGGCAATTTACCAACACCAGCCAATAACCCAATTCTCTCCATACATTTTCCTCCGAATAGCATTCAGCTCATTACTCACTCGTCTCTTTACGTCCGCGACAAATACCCCGTTCGGCATTACGCAAAAAGCGCAAAAGATGTTCGACTTCATTGCACGAATCAACTTCTTGTTCAATTAATGCAATTGCTTGCGTTAAACTAAGACTAGAGCGATAAAGTAATTTATATGCTTTTTTAATATTACGCCGAGATTCAATCGCAATCCCTGCACGAGAAATTCCAACACTATTTAAACCAGACACTTTTGCTGGATGACCATCAACAATAGTATAGGGAACAACATCTTGTACAACTTTCGAAGCCCCACCAATCATTGCATTACGACCAACTTTTACAAATTGATGAATTCCCGTTAAACCACCAATTACCGCACGATCTTCAACAATAACATGACCTGCAAGCGTTGCAGCATTGGACATAATAACATTATTACCAACGATACAGTTGTGAGCAACATGTGTATATGCCATCATTAAACAATCATTTCCGATACGTGTTTCTTCGCCTTCACCTGTCGCTCTATTTACAGTTGCACATTCACGAATTCTAGTATTATCTCCAATGAACACATAGGACTTTTCACCAGCAAATTTTAAATCTTGTGGTTCTGCCCCGATGGATGCGCCTGGGAATATCACACAGTTTTTACCTATGCTAGTCCAGCCGTCTATAACAACATGTGCACCAATCTTTGTACCATCATCAATCAGAACATTCTCACCAATAACTGCATAGGGTCCGATTTGTACATCTTTGCCAAGTCGCGCACTAGGATGTACAACTGCCGTCTCATGTACATTCCGCAAAACAACTACCTTCTCTGGTTTCATAAGTATATCAGCTCCTTTTCCTCTTAAATTTATATGAACGTCTACACGTAAACTTCTCCTTAATTCACCAACACCTATATATAGTCCAGACAGTCAGTTTAAAATAAACAACCCAAATTTCGCCAAAATCAGCTATTATAGTAGGAAAGTACTATAATAGCTAAATATTTCATACCAAAACAGCTGATTTACTCATTATTTTCCGGTGCTTTTAACGCAAATGTAAAATCACCTTGGGCGATCATTTGACCTTCTACATACGCTTCACAATGTAATTTACCAATCGGACCACGGATCTTGACTAGTTCCGCTACCATTTTCAATTGATCACCTGGTACAACAGGTTTTCTAAACCGTACATTTTCCATACCAGCAAAGAACGTAACTTTGCCCCGATTTTCTTCTGGATAAAGCATTGCTACGCCACCAACTTGCGCCATTGCCTCCAAAATTAATACACCTGGCATAATAGGATTGCCAGGAAAGTGTCCTTGAAAATGAGTTTCTGTCATTGTCACGTTTTTTATACCAACAGCTCGTTTCATTGGTTCTAACTCAATAATTCTATCTACTAATAAAAATGGGGAACGGTGCGGCAATATTTTTTGTATATCGGTTACTGATAAAATCATAATAAATTCCTCCTCTTTTACTTACTAAGCCCAGCGGATATTTGCTTCGCAAGTTCTGTATTAATGGCATGGCTAGATTTTACAGCGACGATATGTCCGCGTACCCGTCCAACCAGACGAATATCACCAATGATATCGAGTACCTTATGGCGTACCAATTCATCTACAAATCTAAGTTCCGTTAACCATTTTTCATCATTATATACAATGACGTTTTCTGGTGTTCCACCTAACCCCAAGCCCATTTTTTGCAAGGCCTCTATTTCTTGTTCATAGGCAATGGTTCTAGCCGGTGCTATTTCTTTATGAAAAATTTCTGCTGTAATCTCATAATCTGCATATTGAATCCCAACCAGCTCACTTGGATTGACAGAAGTAAAGCTGACTCTAAAGCCATCGTAAGGTAATATCATTACAAACTTATCATCTTGTCTTACAATATAAGTTTGATCAATGACGATTTCCTTACTTTCTTCTTCTTGCTCTCTAACACCAGCACTTTGGATTAACTCAAAGAAAACCAAAGCACTACCATCAGTTACTGGTGGTTCTACGGCATCAATTTCAATATAGCAATTATCTATTTGTAGCGCATGAAAAGCTGACATCAAATGTTCTATTGTAAAAACCTTTGCCGTTCCTGATTCAATCGTTGTTGCTCTAACGGTAGCTGTTACATTGTCAGAAATCGCAGCAACCCGTGGTGAATCTTCTAAATCAACACGAATAAACACAATGCCCGTATTTACTGGAGCAGGCTTTAACCTAATTGTAACCTCACAGCCCGAATGTAAGCCAATCCCAGTATAGGTTACATCTTTTTCAATTGTCGTTTGGTACTGCATAAATAAAAATCCTCCTGACATGATAACCTTTGTTTATTCTACAAAAAATTAGCTCATCCTGCAAGCATAAAAAAAAAATTTTATTTATTTTACCAAAACAAGCTTACTAGCATTCATTTGATATTCAATTAATGCTTTATAATTTTGTCCTACATTTGAGGTCGGATTAAGAAAAATATCTTGGGTTGCTCCTGTTTCAACAATCTTTCCTTTATCCATTAAAATGATCTTATCCGCTACATTTAAAGCAAACGATAATTCATGGGTAACGACGAGCATTGTACTCGCTCTATATTTTGCAAGTTCTTCCATGATAAGGAGAACCTCTCGAACTAGCATAGGATCAAGCGAAGCCGTTGGTTCATCCCACAGGATTAGTTCTGGTTCTAACACAAGCGCTCTAGCAATGGCAACGCGTTGTTGCTGTCCCCCAGACAGTACATTCGGCTTCTTTTGTAGTTCTTTTTCTAAGCCTACTTTAATTAATGCTATTTTTGCTTTTTCATAAGCCACTTCCCTTGGCACATTTCCCATAACCAAGCCTAGCATCACATTTTCAATCGCAGACAACCGCGCTATTAAATTGAAATGCTGAAAAACAAAACCGATTCGTTTACGCATAGCAAGTAGCTCAGTTACATTCAGCGTTGTAACATCAATGGAATCAAAGAAGATACTTCCTTCATCTGGCTCAATTAAGCGATTAATCATGCGAATTGTCGTCGATTTTCCACAACCAGAGGGTCCCATTAAAACGACGGTCTCACCTTGCTTTGCCGTTAAATTAATATGATCAACAGCTTGAACTCCACCAAAATGTTTTGAAAGATTAGAAATTGCAAACATATGATCACCCTTTATACAAATTATTTGAATTTTAGCTTCTGCCGATTTAAGCGTTCTAGTATCCCTGGTCTTCCATTTGGAATGACAATTTCACGCATGATTTCAGTAAAAGACATTCCTAGTGATTTTCCAGCAAATATTTCTTCTACCGAAACCGGTGTAATTTTTTCCGTAATCAAAGCGATCAATAAGCCAAAAAGCATCCCAATAATAGGAACTAGATACCAACTAACGTAAGGGATTCCCGCTCCGGAAAAATAAAATATAAAACTAAGCAAAATAGCCCCTACCACCATTCCATAGACATTTTCACGATAAGCTATACTTTTTATTAACTGTTTACTAACTTGGATCATACCTTTTTGCTGTTTTTGCACACGGTTACTTAATCTTTGATTACGCAAAGCTGACATAACTGCAGTATGGTCAAACGCCAATAAAGCCAATGTAACCACAAATGCGGTAAGCCCAGCAAGTACTGCTTGTACTTCGTTTAACACCTGATAAGCTTGTAAGTATACATTCGGTTCGATGACGCCAATATTTGAATCAAAAATGCCAATGTTTTGATGCCCAACAGCCCCATAAATAATTGGCTTAATATTTTCTAGCCAGATAGAATGATCTATCATAATCTGCAATCTCTTATTTGGTATGACTTGACCATTGATCATCTTATCCATTAAGGTGATGGAACTATTCATTTCTTCATCATTCAATTTGGGGGCGGATACTTGTAACGTTTGGAGTGCTTCACTAACATTTGTAAAATCAGTGTTTGCCAATTGAGTCAATCTTTTATTTGCATCAATTAAATTTCCTTTTGTTTTTCCTTGATTGAATGCTTGCAATGAGCTATTTAATCTATTTCCATTATCAGCCATTGTTGCTAAAATATTTTTTGTCGCAATAGCTTGTTCATTGACACTATTAAGCCCATTAAGCAATTCTCCGAAGGCATTCATTTTCTCTTGTGTTTCTTTTAACGTTCCCATGGCTAGTGATACATCGGGATTAATCAAACGTACTAATCGCAGCGTTCCTAGCAACTTTGTCATTGTCTTTGATGAGCTATCAATGCGATCTTGAATTGCTTGTACATCAACGGCTTCCAATTTTTCAGTGGCACTATTAATTGAGATGACCGCATCATCCATATTGCTTAAGGTTCTCTGCACATTTGTTTCATTCTCATTATAACTTTGCAAGGTATCTAAAGCTAATTTGCTTACCGTATTGCTTTCCTTAGCAAAACTAGGCAATTCTTTCGTTATTTTTTCCGTTTGCGATAACGCATAAAGAAGCTCATCTCGAGGACTTTGCCACGTCGCTGTTCCAGCATAAGCTGTCACCTTATCTTTATCAAGCAAATACACAAGATTACTTTTTAAGTTGCTTCCGTCTCCTTGCGTAATCACTCCAGTATAGGAACCATTCGCATTTGCTTCGGTTAATGACACAGCAATATTATTTCTTTGCAGGACATCACCAACTTCTACTTTTTTCTCTCCTTCTCCCTGCAATACTACAGTATTTCCTTTTGCTAATTGCACATTCTTTCCTGGTGTTACAAAAACTTTTGTTTGATATGCTTTTAGAAATTTGCGCAACTCTTGCATGGTACTTGTCAGATGAGCAATATCATCATTGCTACTATCTACTGATACATATTTTGCAATCTTAGGCTGTAAATTTTTATATAAAGCAGTTACGATATTTTCTGCCAACAGCACCGGATTCTCCGGCTCCAAACCAGCAGGAAAACTTACTTCTACCATTTTATTCGCACTAAGAATTGCCTCCACTTGTGCTGTTATAGTAGCAATTTTTTCTGCTCCAGCTAACACTACACCAATGCTCGAGCCACTCCGATACACAAAGTCAACGCCGGGAATTGCTTGCAATTGGTCTATAATCATCTCTACAGCACCTGATGGTACTCCGCGAATATTTAGCTTTGGTTCTGTCACAATGCTAATACCTACACCGCCAGGAATACTCGAAAAAATTCGTTCTAAATTTTCATACACCGCTTTATTTTTGTATTCACTTGGTAACGCCACAAAGAAATTAGCTTTTTGCGTAATGACTGGCCCTTCTTTATACTTTGCCCCCGCTAAACTTTCGTTGATAATCTTTTCTAATTGCATCTGCCCATCTGCTTTGTTGTCTTCGCGTATTTGTACAATCAGATCGTATTCTCCATAATCACCAACTAAACTTACTAATTTTTCTTTAAAGTAAAAATTTGCTCCATACGAAACTGCTTTGGCAAAAGCCGCCCCCAATAAAATACTAACAAGTAAAAGTAATATAATATCGCGTTTAAAAAATTTCATTTTTCTACCCCGCAATCATAGAATACCTCACATTATTTTGCTCCATAACGTTTGACTTTATGTTTTGCAAAAATAAAAAAATCCCCATTTGGGGATTTTTTATCGTTGCTTCCATCTATTATGCATCCAAAACCATTCTATTGGGTGTTTTCTGATATGCTCTTCAATCATTCGTGTTAACTTTTCCGTCGTTTTCTTAATATCCTCTTGCTTATTTTCTGTTTTCGTGACAAAAAATGGCTCTTTGATGGTGATCGTATGTGTTCCATCACTATTTTCGGTAATAAAGGTTGGCAGAAGTGGAGCATTATTAATTCGAGCCAAGAAAGCTGGTCCTTGTGGGCAAGAAGCTTTCCTGCCGAAAAACTCCAATTCTATACCATCACGTCCCGCATCTTGATCCATTAAAAGCGCAATCACACTACCCTGACCTAACATTTTAATCATTTCGCGCACGCCATTTTTATAAGTGACATGGATACCAACTAAAGCCCGATATTCATTAATCAATCGATCCATATCACCATTGGCTTGTTTTTGGGCAACACCGACAATGGGGTAGCCATTTAATGCCAGTGCCCCGCCCATCAGTTCCCAATTACCACTGTGGGCGGTTGGAAGCACTATGCCTTTCCCATAATCAAGTGCTTTGTCAATATTTTCTCTACCTTCAATCTTCACATAGCAATTGATATCTTTTTTGAGCTTCGGAAATACCATGACTTCAATCAGCATTTTACCAAAACGAGTCCAACTATGCTTGGCAATCTGCCTTGCTTCTAACTCTTCAACCCCTAATGCTAAAACAATATTTTCTATTGCCATCAATTTACGTTTTCCAGGCACAATCCCCCATGTAACGTGACCAATAAACTTTCCAAGCATCTGCTGCATTTTGAACGGTAACAGGCAAACAATCTTACTAAACAATTTAATCAATAAATAAGTCATCGAATCAACTCCAGCCATAATCCCCTTATTAATATAAATTATACGTTACGCCAACATACGTTTCCTTATCGCGCCAACCAGCATTTACTTTTAATCCTGGTACGATTGACATACGCACCCCATAATTGATATCGTGTCCGTCATTTTCAACAATCAATGTCGTATCAGGAAATACCCCTTTGATCCCCAGTGGCGTGATATTTTTTTCTAGGGAACAAAACATGCCATCATATCTACCATTCCCAACGCCGACATGTGCTCTAAAGCCAAGTGGCAGTCCTTTGCTTACAACCGCGTAGGCTGTACGATCTCTTTTATTAGCAATATCTTCTACCCCAATAGCAATCCCCGGTGTCAATACCCCTTCTGCGGCTATCGCGTATTTAGCGTTTACATAAGTTGCTTTATCGGAAAAATCAAAATCTGTACGAGCTACACTAACTTCTAAATTTTTTGTTGCACTAAAACCAATACTCGCAGTTTTACCTTCATGGAGATTGTAATATCCCAATGAAACTTGTCCCTCACGAAGAACATCCGCCGTAGGTGTATTAATCATCCCTGTGGTTCCGGTAGTTGAAGAAGCTGCATACGTCATATTCGTTAAGGATAGTAAGATTGCTGTACTTAGCAATAATTTTTTCATAAATAAAACCCTTTCAAAATCCCATATTTCTTCAGTAAAAAGGCTGTTACAGATTGCAACAGCCTCAATTCATAAACCTTAGTTTTTATTTTCTAATTGGGCTAACCGCTTTTCAAGGTCGCGAACTTTTTTGACAAGTTCTACGGCTTTGTTTGCTGCCGCTTCATTACGCAACCACTCTTTATGAGGACGTGCTGGAAAACCACCATAATAAGACCCTGCCGGCACATTACCAATCGGAGCTGACCTTGCAACAAATACGCAATTATCGCCAATATTGATATGACCAACTGAGCCACATTGCCCAGCAAACGTAACATTATTACCAACTTTTGTACTGCCAGCAATCCCTGTCTGCGAGCAAATCAAGCCATTTTCACCAATGACTACATTGTGTGCAAGATGCACAAGGTTATCTACTTTTGTTCCTTGCTTGATAATCGTTGAGCCAGTTGTTGCACGATCAATGCCAACATTTGCTCCAATTTCAACATCATCCTCTAATACTACATTACCAACTTGGGGAACTTTGCTATGCTTACCTTGCTCGGTAATAAAACCGAATCCATCACTACCAATCACTGTGCCACTATGAATAATCACACGTTTACCAACTCTGCAATATTCACGTATTGTTACATTAGGATAGATCACACTATCTTCAGCAATCGTGGCATTTTGTCCCACATAAGTGTGTGGATATAAAATAACGTTATCACCAACGATCGCATCATCGGCAATCACAACATAAGGCATAATCGCAACATTGTTACCAATCGTAACATTTTCACCAATCACCACTGTGCTATGGACTTCACGTTTGATTTTCAGTGGTGGTGTAAATAGTTCTAATAACTTAGTAAATGCGGCTCTCGGATTAGCTACACGAATTGCTGGCTTGCCGTATTGTTCAACATTGTCTGGAATAATGACCGCACCCGCATTACAGGTCTCACCTTGTGAAATATGAGGTTCTACTGCAAAGGAAATATCACTTGCCGTTGCATTATCAAGATTTGTCACACCTGTGATTGTAATTTCTGCCTTGCCCAATATATTGCCATCTACTAACTTGGCAATTTCTTGTAATGTCATTTTCAAGACATCGTCCTCCCAATACTACTGCAACTTTTGAATGACATCATCCGTTACATCTATGCCACCCTGTGCTACATTATTTTTATATAATACAACGGATAGACCTTTCTCTTTCGCGATATCTGCCAATGCCTGATTGATTAAAGTATCCATTTGATTTTCTAAGTCTTGTTTTTGTTTTACAAAATCGGCATATACTTCTTGCTGACGTTTTTGAAACTGCTCAGCTGATAGCGTTCCTTTTTCTTGTTCGAGTTTTTGAGTTAAATCTTTACCACTTGTATTTAATTGCTCTTGGAACTGTTGTACCTTAGCACTATCCTTCATTACTCTTTGTACATCAACAACCCCTGTTTTTTGCGCGTTAAAGCAGCCTGACACCATTACTGACATCACTACTACCATAAGCAGTGTTACCATACGCTTTGCTTGTAATTTCACTTACGAAGCCTCCCTTAAAAAATTAAATAGTTTCATTTCTATTATACACTTTTCCATTACTTCTTAAACTCAGCAATAACAAGATCCGTAATGTCTATTGCATTGACATTAACCTGAACAACCGCTAATACAGTTGCTAAATTTTTTTCAATTGCTATTTTCGCAACTTTACTAGCAATATCATTGTTCATACTTTCTTCTAATACAGCAATTTCTTGCTCTTTATAAATAATAGTTTCTTTACCTTTTGTTACCTGATTGATATCTAATTTAATAGCTTCATTCTGATTGGTCATCGCCTGGTTATTACGAGTATCTATTTCTTCTTGCTTCACATTTCTTTCTGTCTTTGCTTCTTCTTCTATCTGCTTACGCTCTTCAGCAAGCTCTATTTCACCCTTTTTAGTTTCATCTTGCATGATAGTATTCAGCTTATTGTTAAATTCTTGCTGTTTTTGCGCTATTTTCTGGTTGCGCTCACTCTCTAAATTCATTCGTTTGTTATTTAGTTCTTTTCTTGCTTCCTCAGTAATATTAGCCGTTTCCGCCTTCAATTTCAAATCGAAAAGGATCGGTTGATAATACGTATTAATCGTCGCTACTTCAGCTTCAAATTCTTTTCCAAATTGATCTGTCAGTTCTTTATTTTTCCTTTTTAATCTTTCACTGATTTCAGCGTGTTTCGCAATTAATTTTTCATTTTGTTTTTGCTGCATTGCATCATCAAGCGAACCTTGATTTACCAATGGTGCCTGATTGTCAATTGTAAAGTTTTGTGCTGCTTCATTTTGGGCAGTCAATGAATTCAATTCTTTTTTTAATCGCACTAAGTCTTGATATTTCGGATGTGCTTTTAATGCCTTATTCATATCGATAATACCAATATCTGTTTGGGTAGCTACAGCTGTCGAACCTTTAGGGTTTTTTGAGTCACCAACTGTAGCCTTGAATAAATATCCAGCAAATGCGATAACAGCTAAAACAAGGATACTAGCAATCAAAATTTTTCGACTCGCCATGAAACCACCCTTTCTAATAAAGTACCGAGCGCGGTTGCCCTTGCTCGGTACATGCTAAATTCAGTATTTTTAATTACGCTACCAATTTTATTTAGAAAGCTTTTTTACAACTTCGTCAGTAATATCTTGTCCACCGTAAACTACATTGCTTTTATCAAGAACAACAGATAATCCTTTTGCATCTGCGACACTTTTAATCGTAGCTTCTACTTTATCCATAATAGGAGAAATCAACTCTTTTTCTTTGCTTGCTAAACGTTGTTGCAATTGTTGATAATATGCTTGTTTATCTTGGTCATTCATATTAGCGGATTTAGACTCGAAATCTGCTTTTGCTTGTTCTACTTCTTTTTGCATTGCTTCTTTTGCTGCCGCCATATCTGGGTGTTGAGAAACAATCATCTGTTGATTTACAACTCCAACATTAGAAGAAGATCCAGCTGCACTAGCAAAGCCTTTACCTGATTGAGATACCCCAATAGCAACTACACTAAATACAAATGCAAGTACAATCGCTACACTAATAACTTTGATTTGTTTTTTTTCAAATTTTATCATTTAAATATTCTCCTTTTTGCCTATCCGGCATTAAAATCTCAACTCATTTTGCCTTGACTTATTTTATTAGCAAGACATTATTCATTATAACAAACTCCATCTTGTTATTCAAGAAAGTTTAAAAATATCCAACCATTCTTAGCCAGCTATCATTATCATCTATGACATACTCCACACCAACAAAATCATGCAACTTATAGCGCACAGCGAATTCATTAAATTCACGGCTTGACGTATGTTCAAAACGTAGCAACCATTTTTCTGCAACTTGTTGCTTTGCCCATAGAACCGTTGCCTTTTCATTCGTATCATACTTAAAACCAATTCTTGTTTGCGGTGTTAAATCATGTGATATTCCCGGTAATAGATTCCACTGCACTTTATGAGGTAAAAAATCTGCCTCAACAAAAACTTCATCCTGTTCTGAAATCATCTTACCAGCGTGAACTTTTAGCGAGGTATTATCTTCTTTTCGCCCGATATCTAAATATCCTTCCAATGAAATTCGATATTTATTCGTTTCTGCACTAATCATGATATCAGTATTGTTTGCTACCTGCATTTTTATATTCGTTGTCACACCAAAATTTTTAAGATTTTTATCATGGCTCAAAACGTCCGTAAGTTCATTAACAAAATAAGCCTGATGTCTTTTAACGAATTCTACCGGTAACCCAATAAGTTTTTCTGATTGTTTTTGAATATAAGGTCTAAAATTTAATAATAATATATTAGGAATTGATTCTGAGTGTAAAGATAAATTTACATCATGAATAATATTTCCTTTGGGATACAAATTTAATTTCAACGTAGTTACATTGCTAGGAACAACTTCAAAGCTTGCATCATATTCTGGTAATTGTACTGATAAAAAATCTGTAAGTGATATTTTTATGATACTCCTTGCCCAATCTACCGCATCAATCGGCAAACCGACTAAAACGGTATTAAACACTTGATCAATTTCAGCCAGATCAGCTAAAATAAGATTTTTTACCTCTGGTGAAACTTCGTTCACCACAACATCAACATTAACTTTATTGATAATATCTGGCCATGGCGAAATAACTACAACAATAGAGGTACTAGCTTGTGGTTCAATCATTACAGATTTTATAGAATAACCAATTAAAATCCGATCCAAAACCTCGTGGATCAAACTTTCATACTTATCTTTTTTTAACTCAACATCGCCTACAAGATGACCACTTAAAACATTATCACCAATCGTATAAATACTCGCCTGCATTCTCTTAACTATTTTATCTGGTATCATCTGTCCGCTATCCGTTTGCACACTCACTTGTATGTTCTCTATTGTATCATTTGCAGCAGCACTTACAATACTTGGTGAAAACACTACCAGTAGAAAAAAAGTTATTATCAAACTAAATTTACGTATGATCGTTCACCTCAATACGAACTTGCAAATGTTTATAAGAGAAACCAGGCAAACCGCTGCCTGGTTTTAAAAAATTTCTAGAAGCTACCACCAAAGCTAAAGTGTGTTCTACCACCATCTTCACCTTTACCATAATCAAGGCGAATTGGTCCAATCGGTGTTTCCATTTGAATTCCAACCCCAATACTAGTATGAAGGCCAGAAACACTATAATTACCATCCCAAGCGTTACCAAAATCAGTAAATAATGCTCCCTGTACTTTGTTGACAATTGGGAAACGATATTCTACAGAACCTAGCAATAAATTTTTACCTTGGAACTGATCGTCTTTATAACCACGTAACGTAGTTTGTCCACCTGCATCAAATAATGCAGCCTCTGGCATTGAGCCAGTCGCATACCCTACTGTTGCCCTAGTTGCAATCACATGATTACGACCAACCTTAAAATAATGATGATCTTCAAAAGAATATTTATTATAGTCGAAATCGCCACCAGCAATGCCAGCAAATTCACCACTAACTGTAACTTTTGCACCTTCGGTTGGATTGTAGATGTTATCTCTCGTATCCGTCGTATGTGCAAGAATTACACTACGCGTATCACCAAAATTGTCTTTTAAATATTGCGCATGCGTCCCATCACCATAATTCGTAGTACCATCAACATGCTTAATATATTCATCTTTACGATCTTTAAACGTAATATAGTTGGTTGAATATTCACTGACTGGACGCCCAAAAGAAAGTTCATATCCTTTGTATTTTTTATCATACGTTTCTATCAAATGGCCATCTCTATCGTTATTATCATATTCATGCGTCATATCATATACACGAAAAGTTGCCGAAGTTTGTTTACTATCTAACCATGGTTTTGTATAGCTAAATTGATAACTATCATAGGTATCGGCATCGCCACCAAATTCAAAATGAATTTTTATCGCATCTCCCGTACCTCTAAAATTAGTATCACCAATTTCAAAAATACCTATTAAGCCATCAGAACTACTATACCCCGCACCAACAGAAAATGATCCTGTACGTTTTTCTACAACATCAGTTTCTAAAACAACAGCATTTGGTTCGCGACCAGGATTTAATTTCATATTAACGTCTTCAAAATACCCTAAATTGTAAACTCTTTGCATACTGCGACGCGCAGCTTTTACATTAAAAGCTTCGCCTGGTTTTAAGCGCATTTCACGTGTAACAACATAATCTTTTGTTTTCGTATTGCCCTTTACTTGAAAACCTTCTAATACACCTTCATTAACAGACAACGTTAAGACGCCATCATTTGACATTGCAACATCGCTTACTTTTGTAAAGATAAATCCTTTATCATGGTAATACGCTTCAATACTACGTGCATTGGCATTTAATGTCTTTGTATTTAATATTTCACCTTTTTTTATGGTAAGCATCTCTAAAATTTTGTTCGTATCAACTTTTGTATTCCCTTTTACGACGATATCTTTGAGAATTGGATTTTCAATTACAGTATAAACTACGTTTACACCTTCTGGAATTTCTTGAAAATTTACAATAATATCAAAAAAGTTTCCCATTTCATAAATAGATTGTAAATCCTGCTTAATTGCAGCTTCTGTTAAGGAATCGCCAGCTTTGGTCTTAGTTACCGCTAAAATATCATCTTGTTTCGTAATTTTATTACCAGCAACACTAATATTCATGATTGGTTTGCTGACATAAGCACTCACTGGATTTGTAGCTTCAGCTGTTTTTGCAGCATCAGGAGATGCCACTACATCAGCTGGTGCTTCAACGTCATTTACCTCTTCCGCAGATACGGGAGTAGTAACTGTTACTAAACTAGTCGTAAGCATTAAGGCACATAAAATTGCTTTATAATTTTTATTAATATTCATGCATTATCCTCCTATTTCTACTCTATTCCTGTCCACGTAGTGACTTACCTGCAGCTCGCATCAAATTTTGCATTTGTGCTGGCGGTAAATTTACTACATCTTCTTTAACCGTTGAAGCTGTACTTGGTTTTTCTTCAATTTTTGACTTAGTTTCACTTTCTTGATTTACTTTAGTCACTTTACTAGCTGCGATTGGAACATCTACTTTTTTTTCCACCATTTGCATTGGCTTATCCATATCATTTATTGACATGTTTTGATTTTTATCTAAAATCTCATTATTTACTTGTTCCACTTTATTAACATGACTAAATGTATTTATTGCTGGTTTCCCATTTAAAAATTCCCATCCACTAAAACCAACAACTACAACTAGCCCAGCAATGCAAGCTGCAAGAATACTGTGAATTAGTCGATATTTATTATACTGTTTCTTATTTTCTACTCTTGATTCTTGCGCTCGCTTTAATTCCGCTTGCGCTAACATCAAATCAAGCTCACCTCTAATATTTTGCTCTTTATCAAAGGATTGCTCAGCCCTGCCAAGCCATGCTTTTGCCGCCTTGACATGTTTTGACATTCGATCCTTTAACTCCACCATTAGATCACACCCCTAATGTCAATCATACAAACATATATATAATCCAATACAAAGTTAATATTAAAACTAGTTGTTTTTAGCTTTAATTCGTCAAAAACACTTATTTTTATTCAATATCCTTACAAATTCACCGTAACTTGACTGTTTTCCATCATTTAAAAAGCATCTACCAATGTTTCATCAGATTTGATAACATTCCACGAATCCTCTTAATCCCTCGTTTCTGCAAGCGATAGATATGCGTGGTACTGAGATCTAAACTTTCTGCAACTTCTTTTACATCTTGATCTTTCATATACACACTTTGCAAAACTAGTTGCTCCTTTTCCGGCAACCTTTGTATTGCATGATTTAATTGATCCACTAAAAAGCTTTGTTCGACCTGATTTGACACTGTTGGTGCCAAATCGATAATATTTTCACCTAAAGTCGTGACATTGTCCCCATTATACATTGGTCTGTCAATATAAGTCAACTCAGCACCTCCTTCCTTTTGTAGGAAGTTAAGCATCCGCCCACGAATACGGTGCAGTGCATATAGACTAAACGCCACACTACGCTCATGGTTATAATTTTCTACGGCTTCAATCAAACCAACCGTTCCTTCTTGCACAATATCCATGACATTATCGTTTACTTTTAATTGCATAACAGCTTTAAATACAAGAGGTTGATAACTTTCAATTAAAACTTGTCGGGCTTTAATATCTTGATTTATTTTATACTCTCGCCAAAGCTTAGTTTCTTCTTCTATATTTAACATTTTTATTTTTTTTAGTTCTTTTAAATATTCACTAAGTTCCATTTGTATCAACCCCAATTAAAACTTAATTCTAGCTTCAAGCCCAATCGTAGTATTATGATTTTGGTCAACATCCCCGTTCAAACTCAATCTATTATTGAAGTCGTAACGAATACCCAATTTATACGCTTGATAATCTACCCCTGCTGTATATGTTAACATTGTTTTATCATTGATATATTTACCAATTTCAACATTATATACTTCACGACTTGAGCCATTATTGTTAGCACTACTTGCTGAAAGAGTATCCCGAACTACATTAAATTCATCTACACCAATTGCTTGACGAAGCATACTCTCTATTTCACTTAAAAAGCTCATTTGCAAACCAATATTAAGCATTGATGTAAGTTCGTCGCGCCCCATAGAAGAATCATTATTATCTTTGCTGTTATAATGACTCCTTAAAGTCAATAATGATAAAATTTCTTGTTCATTCATCTCCGGATCAGATGTTAACTTAAAGTTCATTGTCTCTACTGGTCCATTAACATTCAAATAGACTTTCGTTTTTTCTAATTTTGTATCTGCCTCTACATGAAGACTCGGGAACAAAGATCCAACTTGATTAAAGTAGGCATTTGCCTCTCTAACTTTAAACGGTGTCTTCAAGTAACTAATCGTACCACGTGTAGAATGAATTTCTCCAGAAGTCCGTGGGTGTAGTGTGCTACCAGTAAAATTAGCATGCCCTTCTATCCAAATATCATATAGGAAAGAATTATATAAACGAACTTTTTTACCAACATTCACATCTACATCTAGTCGTATATGTGGCATCTCTGTTTCACTAGCAGGAATTGTTGGAATATCCACAGTGCAATTTTCAAAATTCAAATTTCCTGCAATCTTCGGTACTCCTTTATCATCAATCAGGGTGAACATACCTTCCAAAGGACCTGTATAGTATTTATTTACAATATCAAGTTTATCTAAATTCAGCGCAAAATTATAATCCACAAGTCCTTGGGCTGTGATGAGACTAGTTCCCGAAATTTTATAAGAACCATTTCCCATTACACCTTCGAATGTTTTCAAATCTATTTTATCATTTAAAAATTCAATATCAAGCGCCATTTTTTGGACAGGCTTTGCTAATTGTTTAAATTTAACAGCCCCATTTGTAACAGTTACTGCGCCATTAAGGAGTGGTTTATCAAGCGTACCACCAATTGTAATACCACCTTTAGTCGGACCAATTGCCCAATCAACTTGTTTGGTTAAAAGTGGCAAGATGCTAAGATCTGCTTGATCTAACGATACTTTTAAATCCATTTGGTTTTTTACGTCAGCATGTTCTCTTTCACCCTTGACAATTGCTGCCAAAGGAACAATACCGTAAGCACTCGCTTTATACTGGCCCTTATTTAAAAGTATTTGTTGCACATTAATAATACCGTCTTGCAATATAAACATACCATAGAGTGAATCAAAGGTTGCCGTGCCTACACCGCCACCTTGAATATCTATTGAGATATCTGCCTTTGGATTGTCAATCGTGCCGGTTATTTGCGACCCAAAATTTAGAACTCCTTTAGTGTCAACATCAAGATCTGCTAAATTTGTCAATAAACCAGCTTCAATATTTTGACCAGCGACTTCAACATCAAGTTCCCCAGCTAAATCCATCTTACCTTGTGCAACTAATCTCCCGTTGCCTTGCACAGCATTAAACCGAGTAATTGTAACTACTTTATCATCTAAGGACACATCTAAATCTACATTATCTAATTTATATTTTTTAAGCGACCCCTCTTTTAAATTACCCAATAAACGTACTTTAGGATTGTCTGCTGTACCTTCTAAATGAATATTACCATTGAGTGTCCCATCAATCCAATTTTGATCAACATTTAAAATCTTTAAAATGGAGGCTAATTGACCATCTTTTACATCTAAATTACCTTGTATTTGTTTTGTCTTAATATTTGCATTTGCCGATAAACTAAAGCTGCTTCTCTCTTGATTAAAACTAAACGAGGTAAGATCAACGACATCATTGCCATAATTTATTTTGCCGTCTACTTTCTCCAAATTCTGGCCATTGAAAACGACACTATTGGCCGTTAATTGTCCATTAAATTTTGGTGCATCTACATTTCCTTGTAATTTACCAATAAATTTTGCTTGACCAGATACCGGATATGGTAGTTGTAAACGAAGTTTTTGGACATCAATATCGTCAGCAACAATATCAAAATCAAGATCTTCATTTGCTGTTAAAACACCCTTTAATTTCACATTTAGACTAGGTGAACTAACAGAAAAATCTTTTATTTCGGTTTGCCCATTTTTTCGTTGATACTTACCTTGTGCCTTTGTTAATAATATTCCTCTAAAACTGCCTTGATTGAAGCTAATTTGCCCATCAGCATTGATATTATCCAGCGTCCCCGTAAGTACAACATCGTTGTCAACATTACCCGTCAGAGCTTCACCCGGTAATAATAATTTCACAATATTTTCAGCTCTTGCCTGTCTTGATGAAATTTTTATATTGAGTGATTTATCGGCTGTCAAACCAACAGTACCATTTATTTCATGCTTTGAGACGCCATCTAACAAATCAAGTTTTTCAATATTTACTTGATTTTTATCTGCAGTTAAACTACCTTGCGCAACTTTAAATGGTTGATAGAAGGCACTGCCGTCTATCGCGGAAAAATTACTTTTCACTTGTGGCTGGTTAATAGTTCCCGTTACTTGACCAGAAAAATCAGCAAATCCACTTAAAATGAGATTTTGATCTATACTTGCTAATTGCTCAAGTCCAACTGCAGAACCATAAAAATTAATAGCCAATTGATTGCCACTGATCGATCCATCGGCAGTAATTTTTCCTTGTGGTAATGCAATTGTTAAATAGTCAACCGTAATATCTTCACCTTGCTTGTAAAAGCTAGTATCCATATTTGCAAAAGCAATCCCTTGATAAGTCCCGTTGACAATACCCGCATTGCCATAAACAGCAGTCATATGATTTAAATCTAAACCTTTTCCGACAATAGCTACATCAGCTTTTGCATTACCTGAAATTTGTGGAATATAATCACCTAAACTTGTTAAAGAAATATTGTCGGCCTTTGCTTGTAAGTTATATTCTTCAGTAAGCGTATTGATTTGACCATGAGCATCAACAATTCCGCCCAGAATAGAAGCCGAAAAATGATCAACAAACACCATATTGTTAACGAATTTTAATTGTGCTTTTACATTATGAATGTCGTAATCATATAAAGTTCCTTCTGCAACATTAAACTCACCATTAATGATTGGCTCACTCATTTTACCGGTAATATTTGCTTTAAAAGCGATTGCGCCTTTCAGTGGAAAACTAGCTAAAACCTTACTTGCATCAAAACCTTTGGAGCTCACCTGTAAATTTAACACAGGTTCCACAACATCTAAATTGGTTGTACCTCGCAGTACAATTGGCTGCTCAGCTATCTTACCGCGACTAAATACACGGATTTCTTTCTCATTAAAAAGGATTAAACCGTCAATTTTATCAATGATTGTACCTTGCGCCTCTACACTAACGCCCGTAACAATTGTTTCACCATTAAATTCATACTCACCATTTACTTTTAACATAGTAACATCGAATTTCTTCAAATTGCCTTTTAGTACTTTAATCGCCATATTTTCTGGTAGAAACTCTAAATAATTTTCTAAATTAAAATCTTCCGCTTTAATACTAAGTGCTTGGTGCTCACCGCCTAAAGTTCCCGAAGTTACTAAACTACCGCCTTTGTGCTTTAATGAAATATTTAAAGCAATGGAAGGTTGACTAACAAAATCTAGTGTACCATTAATATCTTCTAACGTTGCCTCTTTTCCTTCAGCACTGAGATTTGCTGTTGCATTTTTGAGTTCTACTTTTCCTTTAAATTCATTGGAAGCATTTTGTTCACCTGATAAAAGATCCATATAGTTCCATTTGCCATCTTTTTGCTGGACTATATTGACTTCGGAATCATTTACTATCACTTTATCAATCGCCTGAATGACAGATTTATCTCGTATGATATCAAGTAGGCTAAAAGCAACTTCTACACTTTTTGCAGTTGCTAAAACTTCACCATTCTTAGTATAAATCGTAATTCCATCTGCTGAGATTTCTGTTGGTGATTTTATCTGTATAGAATCCACTTTTACATCCGTATTTAAAATATTCGTGATTTCAGATGATAGAACTCCCGCTGTTGTCGTCATAAAAGATTGACTTTTTATCCACAATAAGCTAATTCCAGCAATCATAATCAGTGCTAATGTAATTATAATCAATGCTTTACGCCACATAAATCTATCCTCCAAGTCAAAATACCCGTAACCATATATCTTACATATTTCGACGTCGGCATTCATACTTCCTGTAATAAAAATTTACCATTGATACTGAATTAATACTAGTTTAAACGAGCATTCTTTGAAATCTACTTGGAAATAAAACGAAGCTGTCACAAAACCTTGTAACAGCCCCGCTTCATGAAGAAATTATTTTACGGCAACGCCCATTGCTTTATCTAACGTTGCTTTACCCGTGTTATAGTCATACAATGCTGCGATGTAGTTATTTTGTGCTGTTGTTAATGAAACTTGCGCATCAATTACATCAATATTGGTACCTACACCAGCACTATAACGTACTTGTGCAATTTTGAAATCTTCTTGCGCTTTATCGACAGCTACTTTACTCGTCTGAATTCGTTTTTCAGCTTCTGTCATATTTAGATATGCTTTGCGTACATCTAATTGAATCGAATCTTTTGTTTGTTTTGCCGTTTCCACAGTTTTTAATAAAGCTGCTTCTGAACTTTTAACCTCAGAATGTGTTACATTACTATCGAAAACATTCCATGTTGTCGTTAAGCCAACAGCCCAGCCATTATTATCAGTGCCAGCAAATTTGTCATCAGCCCAGTTCTTGCTCAAAGCAAGATCAACCTGCGGTTTTTGACCAGCTTTTTGAATATTTACGCCTTCTTTGGCCATATCAATTGATTTTTGCGCTGCAATTCCATCTGGACGATTTGCTAAGGCATAATCAATACTATCTGCCAAAGATATTTCATATTTTTCATACTTTAATTCATCCTTAATATTCACCGTAGTGTCTAGTGACAACCCAACCACATTATTAAAGGTAGATACTGCTAAATCATAGCTATTTTTTGCTTTAATTAGTATTTGTTCTGCATCTGCCACTTCTACTTCAGAACGAAGTACATCTGACTTTGCTACCGTACCAACAGCATATTGTGCTTGTACATTTTGTAAATGGCCTTTTAAACTATTTACGGATTCTTCGCTTACCTTTACAACATCAGCACATTGTAAAATATTAAAATAGCCAGTAGTTACATCCAATTTTACTTGTTGCTTTGTGTTCTCAAACGTTAAATCACTAACTTCTGTATTAATTTTCGCTTTGTTGATCGTACTTTCTAATGCACCACCCGTATAAATAGGCAACGTAGCCGTTACCGCATTCGAAAAAGCATTACTTGTTACAAATTTGTTTTTCGAAGAACTAAAGCTTTCACCTCTACCGTCTTTATGTGTAAGATCAATCGAGAAATTTTTCTTACCTTTGGCTGTTGCTAAATCCCATTTTGCGCCTTCCTGAGCCGCACCAGAGATTTTAATACTTTGATTATTCGTTAATGCAAGGTCAATACTTTCTTCTAATGTCAAATCTACAGCATTTGCAAAAACGGTTGCACTGGTGAAACTTAGTAAAGCACCCAACACCATCGCTGTTAACTGTTTATTAAAATTATATTTTATCATTTCTAATTTTCCTCCTAATTTTAGAGTTTTGACTATGCAGTCAAAAACCACACTTTATTATATTATTTATCAAATTTAGTGTCAAGAACAATCCATTTTTAAAATGAATGACGCATGCCTACAAAAGACTCTCGCCCCTCACTTTTATTGATACTATCGGTTTCTCCCACAATAAAAGTTTCTGGAGCAACTTCATATTGCGCTCTAAGTTTTACTCTTAAATCATTTGGATCGTAAGCATCGACTGACATGCGAAATTCATTGTTTATTTTTGCATCCAAACCGACGCCAGCTTTACTATCAATAAGCCCAACCCTACTTGCAAATTTATCACTACCAGAACCAATTTGTACATTTGTTTTATTTCCTTCACCGATATCATTCACTCCCAATAAAACAAAGTCATTCGGTGAAGTATGGATTTTGATATCAGCATTGGTCTTATAATCCTTTGAACCTGCACTATAGAGTGTTTCTACGCTGGTTTCTGCTTTGATATTCGACACCTGGTTCATCATACGATTGGCCTTTTCACTAACGCCGCGTGCATTACGAAGCGTAGTTTTTAGATTTTCTGCTGTTTCTGGATCAGTCACAAATCCTTCAATTGAAACGGCCATATTTTCTACGCGTTTACTGGTAGCATTCAGATTGGCAATCGCTTCTCGCAAATCCGTCGCCGTTTGGCCATTGTTATCTACTGTAGCAAGCATATGGTCAACACGACCAGCAGCGTTCATCATACTACCCGACATAAATTTCAGATTCGTCACCATCGCCTTTACATCTTGTTCATTATTAACTGCCATCCGTGCCATGACAGCGCTCATTCGATTTAAATTCTCAGTAAGTTCTTTTACACTCACAGCAGAATCAATCAGTGCATTTTGTACACGTTCATCACCAAAGACTGTATTTAATGATTGCACTAATTTTTGAATGTCCAGCAGTACACTATCCGCTGTCACCAATAAGCGATCTAGGCCTTGCTGATCTTTTCCAGTAATAGCATCGCCAGGTTTTAAAAATCCCTTTGTTTCAGCACCTGGAGATATACTGATATATTTTTCTCCCATTAATCCATCTGCACCAATCCCAACAATTGCAGTATCGGGAATTTTAGCCCCAGAATTAATTAGAAGTCTGACTTTAGCTCCATCGGGCTCTGCATGAACGTCATCTACTTTGCCAATATCTACACCAGCATAACGAACAAGATTACCAGGTTTCAATCCATTGACTTCATTAAATAGAACATCAACAGGATAGCCTTTATCACCAACGCCAATTCCACCAAGATGAACGATGATATAGGTTAACAGCGCCAATCCCAAGATTGTAAATGCGCCTACTTTAGCTTCTGTTGTCATCTATGAACCTCCTTTGTCATA
Organism: Anaerosinus sp.; assembly: GCA_029240055.1. Lineage (GTDB taxonomy): Bacteria > Bacillota > Negativicutes > JARBTT01 > JARBTT01 > JARBTT01. Next base: position 8,072 of record JARBTT010000006.1, on the reverse strand, counting down.
CCTTTGGAGCCATTAATAAAATCTTGCACAACTGGATTACTAGAATTTTTGATATCCTCAACATTGCCAATCTGAGTAATTTCTCCCTCATGAATCATGGCAATACGATCAGCAATCGCAAACGCACTTTCCATATGGTGCGTTACCACGACCGAGGTAACCCCTAATACTTTTTGCAGGCTTACAATCAAACTATCAATCTTCGCTGTCATAATAGGATCGAGTCCAGCACTTGGCTCGTCATACAAAACAATATCTGGTTCAAAGGCGATTGCCCTTGCTAAGCTTATCCGTTTTTTCATACCTCCTGACAACTCATTAGGTAGACGATGTTCATAGCCTTCTAAATCAACTAATTTTAATTTTTCTTGGACTTTTTTATTTATTTCAGACTCACTAAGTTTGGTATGTTCACGAAGGCCAAATGCTACATTGTCACCAACGCTCATCGAATCAAACAATGCCGAATATTGAAATACCATTCCCATTTGAAGTCTAATTTTATCTAACTGGTCTTCACGTAATTTTGATATTTCAGTCCCAGCTACCCAAATTTGACCACTCGTCGGGCGAAGCAACCCAATCATCAACCGTAATAACGTGCTCTTACCTGAGCCACTTGCACCGATAATGGCAAGTACTTCACCCTTTTTGACCTCTAAATTAATATTTTTAAGTATTTTTTCTTTTTTGAACTCCATATGTACATTTACTAATTTAATCACACCAACACACCTCTAGCGATACAAAATCAAGGATAGAAAACAATTTAAAATAAAAATAATAATAATCGAACTAACTACCGATCCTGTTGTCGCTTTCCCTACTCCAACTGCTCCATTTCGTGCATTCAATCCTTGATAGCACCCAATAATTGCAATAATTGCCCCAAAAAAGACTGATTTTATTACCCCACCAGTAACGTCATGCACGACCATAAAATTATTTATTGACTGCATATAGGTTACCGAGTTAATCCCAGAATAAAAAGTAGCAACCAAATAACCACCAAAAGTACCAATAACATCGGCAAATACGACCAGTAACGGCAACGTAATCATACAAGCAATTAGCCTTGGTACGACCAAATAACCAACTGGATTGGTTGCCATAACCTTTAAAGCATCAATTTGTTCTGTTACTTTCATCGTGCTAATTTCTGCTGTAATAGCAGCACCAACACGCCCAGCAGCCACAACCCCAGTTAAGACTGGAGCAAGCTCACGTGCCATAGAGATTGCCACAATGCCACCAACCGTAGATTGCGCACCATATTTGATAAATTCATGCGCCGTTTGCAAGGTAATAACCATCCCTGTAAATAGAATGGTAAGTGTTACAATCGGTAATGAATCAACACCTAAATGTGACATTTGCACGATGATGTGTTTTATATTAGGCGGATGTTTTAATTGGCAAATTGTTTCATAAATAAGCATCATCACTGCACCGAAGTTTTCAAAAAAACTTAGTACACTACGGCCGATTTTTTCCAGGTAACCAACCATCATTGCATTTTCTCCCCCATATATATAAATACTAAGATATACAATAGTACATATTAGTTTACTATTTTTTAGAATTATATTCAATACTTTTCGTCAATTCCCTGCAATTTTCACTAGTTTTATTTGTTTTAAACCAAGAAACAGCTATCACAATTTTGTAATAGCTGTTTCCTCTTATTTTACTGGTTCAACATTAATTGACGTTTGTACAACGTTATCAATAATATAATCCGTAGCAAATTTTGTATTGTTTGGTTCTTCCTCTGGTTTGTTTTTTACCGTTTTATTATTTTCTTTAGATTCTTTGTTACCTTTAGTAGTTTTTTTGACTACTGGTGCTTTTTGCGGTGCTGTTTGGTTTGTCATATCAACAGGTGAAACCATTTGATCAATGATGATTTCATTATTTTTATTGGTATCTAAAAATTCTTTGATGATCATATCCAATGTTTTCGTCTTGTCCTCCTGTGCACTAAGATCAAAACCTTGTTGTTGCATTAATAATTGTGCTACAGAAATTAATCCACCACCGCGCACTTCCAACACTGCCATACCTGCGGCTTGCTGCTTCGGTACTGTATAGGGAACTTTAAGGATTACTTCATTTTCCCGATATGGTTTTATTTTTACTGCAATATTTACCTTTTCGCCAGCTTTCACACTGGTTTTTTCGGGAATTGCTTCGATAATCGAAGCAGTTTTTCTTGTTTGGTCAATATCGACATTTACTTTTACACTAACAATATCGGTTTCATTTTGGTTATTGCCACACAAGATATCCAGAGCTTGGAAAACTTCTGCAATCGCTAATTTACCAACATCTTGCGGATTATAATACATATTATCACGTTTTAAAATACCACCTGGAGCAGCATTTGACATGATCTCAAAACTCACTTTTGCCGTACCTTCACCAGTACGATCTATTGTCTGATCAATACTATTATAAACCATTGTCGCTGCTAAAGTTGCAGCTAATTGTTCATCATAAGCTATCTGCATTGAATAGCTTTTGGTCGTATTAAATTGTTTGTCTGTTACATTAACCTGAAGCGGAATCACACTTGGATATCTACCAAGAGAACCCGCAATCGCCGCGGTTCTATCTTGATTAATAACTCCGACAGCATTACCAGGAACACCAATTTTAAACCCAGTATTTAAACCACTGGCAGTACTGATAATATTTGCATCGGTCATAAAGTAATTCACATTACCTTTGCGTAAGAAAGGATGTCCAAACGCTAATACTTTTCCATCCTCCACCGCTGTTACTGTGCCAATTGCCGCTAAACTAAAATCACCGCGAACCAATTGAGCGCCAATCGAACTCCCAGGTTCAATGGTAACTGGCGCAAAATCGCCGTTCACACCACTTGACGCATACGGCACCATATTAAATGGTTGCAATTTTTCTGTTAGCATATTAAATGCCGCATCGCTAAACCCTGCTGCCATCAACGGTGTAGCAAGCTCTTTTCCTACCTCTTTAGTTGTATCTACTTCTTTAGTTTTATCTGCTGCTTGTTGATCTGCTTTTAGTACTGCTTTCAGATCTACTTGCTTAATTTTTTGATCTTTCTTCAAATCTGGCATATCCCATAGTTTTAACATATCGGCAATCGGTGTAATAATACATGTTCTGCTATCAATGTCTTTCCAGCCGCCAGATACTGCCCCGACAAGCTTGCCATCAATATAAACTGGGCTGCCACTCATTCCTTGCAATACTCCACCAGTTTTATCAATCACTGAGCCAGATGCTTTTGCTAAAATTCTGCCATCACTATCGATTCCTTCTTTCACCACACCTAAGATTTCAATATCAAAAGTGTCAATGGTGGTTCCTTGAATGACAGTTTTAGCAATACCTTGCATCCCGGGTTGCAGTTGATCTGTTGTCATAATCTCCGGTGTTGCACTTACCTTGCTCATTGGTAGTAATAAAACTACTAGAAGCATAAGCAAACTTCTTTTTAGCCATTGCAACAAAAAATTCATCCTCTCTCTATTGCGCCTCAATACGAGCGACAACATCACCACTATTTATTCTACTTCCCCTTTGGACTGTCACTTCTTTCACAACCCCTGCCGTCGTTGCCCTAGCGGCTGTAGCTGAACCAGCAATTGTTGTTACTCTCACAAGTTCTGCACCTTCATTAACACTTGTCCCAACTGCTACAGTTGATACCACCGTGCCCGACAACACAGAATGTTGCTCTATTAAAGAACTGGCTGTTACCGTCCAAACACCAGTAACTGTTAGTAGTAATACCACTAGGATGATTAACGCTTTTTTATGGAGCATTAAAACTACCCCCTTACTTTCATCATATTCTACCTCAATTATAACCGATTGCAACTAAATAGCAAATACCTGATTACTATTTTGATAAAACTACCAATGCGGCGCCAACCTTACGTTCACTACCATCTGATGGTCTATTTGCAACTTCATTTTTAATAACCATTTCACTTGACCCGCCGCCGTCAAAGTTGACTGCATCTACTGCACCCATTTCTTGCATAAGTACTGCCATCTCTGACAAAGTACACCCAATACTATTGGTTTGTCTACCATCCACGACCGCTAAAATAACATGACTATCTTTGGTAATCCCAACAGCAGTACGTGGCGCTCTACCACTGGCAACGTCTGGTCCAAATTCTTCTTCTTTGGTAGTTAAATATACACTATTATTTTTTAATAACAGTGGGCCAACTCCCATGATCTGTGGCACTTGATTCCAATTTTGGCCCAAATTTTCGTTAATCTTAAGTTTATCGCCAATTTTTACATTTGCTAATTTATCCTTGCTCGTACCATGCGCCGATACGACAATCGTGCCTGCATCTAACGGTGAGTCATTTTGATTGATCGCTATCACTGTACCATTTTTAACAACATATTCTATGCCGTACTCATTGGTTTTTGTACTGCTATCAAAGTAAGAATTATATAGAACTAAATTATCCTCACCGCGTTCACAATTTACTCCCGATATTGGTATGGACATCCCATTTGCTAAAGTAACAACACCAGAATAGTCTACCTGCCCAATCATCGGTTTGCCATTCGTCTGAATACCAAAAGCACCACGCGCCAAATATGTTGTACTAACAATGGTATTATCAATCTTCGTTAAACCAAGAATCTCTCCACTCGGAGCAAAATAAGAAGCATTGATCGCCGCTAAAGCATTATTATGTAGTGCCATTGAACTCAAAGACTCACGGCCAGCAATGACATCATTGGCGAGGACAGGGCGAAGCTGAAAATTTGCTGTACCATCAATATCTAAAAAATTTGCTGTAAGCATTCCTTTTTCATTGCTTCGCACTAAAGTAATATGTTTTATTCCAGGCGCAACTTCATCTACTATTTTTTGATCAGAATTTTTAATAATATCGATATAGAATCGATTGGGGCTTGCTAATTTATTTACCTTATAACCGGCATTACGACTTAAAGTAATCGTCGTGCGCAAGGTATCTTTGTTAATCGCAGCAAAAGTAACACTTTGAACCAAATCATCATTTATTGCTAAGTTTTCTAACGAAGTATTATTTACTGTATTTGGCATATCGATGATGATACTTACGCCATTATTGGTCGTACTTACATTATATGTCGGCACAGCATCGATATCAAAAACGATCCTAACAGCTTCGGCTTTTTGACTAAAACGTATTCCTGTAATATTACTTTGCAAACTCGCTGCAAAAGCAATTTGCGAAATTAATAATAACATAATGACAAACGCAACGATGCGTTTACTGAAGAAATTCATAAAATCTACACTTCCTGTTATTCAATATAATTACAATAGATAAAAGCCAGGCTACGCTGAGCCTGGCAATTATTTCATGACTTCTTGTTACTCATAGACAATTGTTTATAAATCATATTGGCAATTCCAATACCGCCTGCATTTGCCATGTTTTTCGTTAACTCTGTATCGAGCATCGATTGCATGATTTTTTCGCCACTTGATGATCCATATAAAGTATTTTCAGGTACTGTCTCACGCATTTGAGTATACATATAATTCAAAAACATCGATTCAAAATCTTTACAGGTTGCTTTTAATTTTGCATCATCTTTTGCTGTATTTGCAACCTTTCCCGTCTTAGTCGCTTGCTCCAATTCCTTGGAAAAGGTTCCATCGGCACTATTTTTTGCCGCAGAATATTGACTTATGATACTATCTGAAGAAATACCATCAATTTGCATATCATTTTCACCTACATTTAGATAATTTCTAAGTCTGCATGAAGCGCGCCGGATGCTTTAATCGCTTGTAATATTGAAATAATATCACGTGGTGTTGCTCCGACAGCATTTAATGCTCCAACAATATCACTTACATTGGCTGTAGCTGGAAGCACAATCGTGTGTGCTTTATCTTCTGTTACCGTAACATCAGTATTTTTTGTTGTAATCGTTTCCCCTAATGAAAAAGGTGCCGGTTGGCTGACATCGGTATTTTTTGTGATATTAATACTTAAGCCACCCTGTGCAATTGCAACTTCATCCACTGAGACATTTCCACCGATAACAATTGTGCCGGTCCTTTCATTCACAACGACCTTGGCAATATTATCTGGAGTAACGTACAAATTCTCAATTTCAGCAACAAAATCATTTACCTTATTTTGGTACATAAAAGGCAACGTAATGTCTATCCTGCCTGGGTTACTAGCCCTAGATATCGCACCATAGCGAGCATTAATTGCTTCACTAATTCTTGTTGCTGTAGTAAAATCTGGGTTGCTAAGCGACAGAGAAACCGTTCCGCCTGTGCCTAAGTTATCTTCAACACTATGTTCCACAATGGCTCCATTAGGCGTAATGCCTACGGTTGGGAAATTCTTTTTCACTCCGCCGCCACCGCCACCAGCAGAAAAACCACCTGTCGAAACTGAGCCTTGCCCTACCGCATATACTTGACCATTTGCTGCTTTGAGCGGTGTTTGTAAAAGTGTACCACCTTCAATACTTTTTGCATCCCCCATGGAAGAAACAGTGATATCAATCGTATCACCCTCTCTGACAAACGGTGGAAGCTGCGCTGTAACCATAACCGCCGCAACATTTTTCGTTTTCAGTTGTGCGGTTGTAATAGATACACCAAATTCTTTCAGCATATTACTAACAGATTGTAATGTTTCTAGCGTTTTATTGGAGTCACCAGTACCAGCAAGTCCAACTACTAAACCATAACCAACCAACTGATTGGATCTTACTCCTTGAACTTTGGCAATATCCTTTATTCTCGTACTCACCGTACTCGATGCCGCGAAGGCTGATGTAATCAGCGAACAAAACACCATCATAAAGGTCATTGTCGCAATAAGTTTACGCATACTTAAGCCTCCACTAAAATAAAATATTAAATATTTGAGTTAGAATCCCTTGACGTTGTTTTGAATTCAGTGGACCTTTACCATCAAATCTAAGTTGCGCATCAGCAACTTGGGATGACGTTACTGTGTTGTCTACTGTTATATCATCCTTGCGGACGACACCAGTCAGGGTTATTTTATGTGTATCTGTATTTTGCACAATGGTTTGTGTTCCAGATATAACCATATTACCATTTGGTTTAACTTCCACCACTTGAACAGTAATTTTACCACTGACATTATTCTTATTGCTCAAACTTCCATCAGATTTAAAACTATCTGATCCCTTGGCACTAGCAGCCGCTAAAAAATCAAAAATCCCCGTACCTGCTGATAAGGTATTGCTACCAGATTTAGAATTACTACCCGTAGCAGTACGACTAGCCGAAGAGCTTTCATTAATAACAATCGTAAGCGAATCCCCAACAGCTCTTGCTTTTCGATCCGCAAAAAGCCCCATAGAAGCATTATCTTCTGACCACAAAGACGTTGCATTTGCACTTGGCACGATACTCATCATAAAACCAGCGAATAGTAACATCACGATCAATAGTTTATTAAATTTAATCACAAAACACACCTACCTTTAGCGAGTTGAAACCTCAACTGTAGACCCATCTATCACTTTTCCAGCAACAACTTTATTGGAACTTACATTTTTCACACGAATCACATTACCTTCTCTACCATCTTGCAACGCTTGGCCTGATGTTTTTACCACAATCCCGTTCACATTTGATATGATATTGATCATCGCCAATTGTTTGATAATGATTGGTTTCTCTAGCATATAGGTATTCAGTGGCGTTCCATTTTGCAAGATTCGTCTTGTTTCCAAGCCAAGGACTGTATCAATATTCGTTATATACCCCGGACTAAGCTTACTCGTATCTAACTTTTCTAAATGCAAATCGTCTCTAGTCACTATATGCTTGACTGGCAATGTTTGTCCGACAACTGCTACTTGTTCGTAGACCCGTACTTTGAAACGAACAGTAGACTTACTATATAGTCGATCGTCAATATAGATATGTACCACCGTATTCGTTGGAACATTATATTTGATACCATAAGGTAAAGTAACCTCAAATGTTAACTTACCATCTGGCACGATTACCGCATTTGGCAAATCAATTCCATCGACATGATATTCTTTCG
>JARBTT010000093.1 GCA_029240055.1 Anaerosinus sp. | reverse complement strand
CCGGGGTGGCGGAACTGGCAGACGCACGGGACTTAAAATCCCGCGGATAGTAATATCCGTACCGGTTCGATTCCGGTCCTCGGCACCATTTTAAAAATACATGGTTGTTTTTAGAATGGTGTTGTTTTATTTTATTAAGTATACGCGGTTGTGGCGGAACGGCAGACGCGCCACCTTGAGGGGGTGGTAAGGCAACTTGTGTGGGTTCAAATCCCATCAACCGCACCATTTAAAAATCAGGGTTCTAGCGATTTTAGCTAGAGCTTTTTTTGTTGTACAGAAATAAACTGTTGGTTTAATGGTTCTTTGTAAAGTGCCGGGGTAAATAACATAATGCAAGATTCGATTTCTCATTTGCTCAAATGACCTTAAGCGGCTCTATAATAAATGTTGCGGCTAGCGGGATAAACAAAAAAATCAAAGGTGTAGAAATGCTTTTTTGCAAATTACACCCTTAATGAAAGCATATGATTTTATTAAAGACTATTATTGTGTACGCCTTCTTCATAAGGCGTAAGATTCATTGATGATGTCTTTGAAGCTGGCTGAGTCCAATACATGCTCTCTGATCATCTGTGTGTGGCATGTAATTGACCAAGCTATTTTATTTAGTATAGCAGGAAGTTGCGACAGCGTTTACAAATTAATATAGCTTTTTATTTTATTGATTGCTGTGCTGCTTAGATTGAATAAAACCACAAATATAGCAAAGAGTAATAAACGGTCAAAAAAAGAACCGTCGCTTGTGTAATCAATACTATAATTATTCTTAAGCCAATCTTCTATTGGCATAGATAAAATCCATGCAATAATTACAGAAATCAAAGATTGTATATCAAAAATCGATGTTACATGCTTATTTTTAAAGAACATATTTATCACTCCAAAATAATTGTTATCTAATTACAATTAATTACCAAGGTACTTATTCGTTAAAATTATCATTATTCCTTTAAATATATTGTTAATCGTTTATTAGCTTTTATAAAAGTATACAATAAAATTCATATCATGTATCGTAGAGGCACTTCCTAAGGGGGGATTTTTGTATTCCAAAGAGGGGACTTTGATATACTGACGGGGCTATATTACTCACTGGTAATTCGTGTGTGTAATTTTGTAAGAATATAATAAAATTGTAGGAATGCCGATGAATATTCTAGGTCTTGATGATGGGTGGACTATTTGTTGCGTCTTTTTTTATCATTATGCGCTTAAAATTTATACTGAAAAGAAGGTATATATGTAAAAGCCGATATACAGGAAAAATACATTTAAAATAAGAGTTCCTTGGCTATGTTGGATTTATAAAAATAATAATTTAATTTGGAGAATGTAATTTTGTCTAAAGTAATAATATATAATTCTTATTTATATAAATTTAGCGTTATCAATAAATTGATTTATTGATAACGCTAAATTATGGAGATGATAATATTTTAATGCTGAGAGCTAAAAGCAAGATGCTTTCTGTAGTGGGCTATAGCCACAGGGACCACATTGAGGAACTTGAGGAAATGCATTACATGTTTCACGTTTAAATGTGTCAAGAGGCAACCCTGAATCGCCACTAAATATACCTACCGTTTCGGTATTTACCGTAACGTCGCTTTTACATTTATCACATGAATATTTCTTATTTGTTTGATTAATTACTGTTTGCATGATAAAAACCTCCTGTTATTTGATACATTGTTGATATTTCGACAATATGAATAAAATACCTATCAATATTGTCTAATTATACTGTATACATTTAGTAGGTAAAATATGCAAAATGGTATCTGTTTTGTAAAGTATTTAATTAAAGTAGTAGGTTCTACTATGGAAGAAATTAATTTACTGCTAGATTCTATTATGGAATATGGTACATATCGATTGAATCTATCTACTTCGACAATAAAATAAAACTATTTAGCACTAGCATAATAAAAAATCATATTTACATAATCAAGATATGGATGTATAATGAATCTTATGTATTATATTTACATTTAGATTTAAGCGGTTGTGGCGGAACGGCAGACGCGCCATCTTCAGGCGGTGGTGAGGCGACTCGTGTGGGTTCAAATCCCATCAACCGCACCAGTAAATAATACGATTAGTGGCTCTAGCGATTTTAGCTAGAGCCTTTTTTGCTTCTTCTACAGTAACTGTAAAAATTGATATCGTGCATAATAGAGCTGTGGGGCTCTTTATATTGGTATCATCCAGTGATGACCCGCATGTACATTCGAAATTATCTATTAAATGATATTTTTTTTAGAAAAATTTCATACATATAGCAGGAGATGGAAAATAAATGTGGAAGTGGTTTCCAATACCGATTATAAAAACAGGAGGATAATATGATGATTTTTCTTTTTATTCTTGTGGTTATTGGTTTGGTTGGATTTATTTTCATTAGGAGGCATCGAATGAATCTACTCGAAAAACAAAAAAATATTATCGATCAATACTTATATAGGTTGAGACATTTTATCGCATTTAAACAATATGTAGGAATGGATGGATGCTCTGGTATTGCGATTGATAAAAACCGAAAACAAATTTGTCTTGTTAATAATAAAAATGGAATAGTTAAGGGAAAAATAATTGTTTATAAGGATCTTTTATCTTCTGAAATAGTAGAGGATGGTAAAAATATAGCACTGCATATTGTAACTAGGGATATAGAGCAGCCTAAATACATTGTTAATTTTATAAATATTCAAATAAAAAAAGATAATTCTTTATACAAAATTGCTATAGCGCAAGCACAATATTGGTGTAATTTAATGAGTACAATAATTAATCAGGTTCAAGAGGATGAAAAACTTTCAAAAAAAAGTATTACCGAAATTCCAACAATATCAGTTACCCATTAACTTAGTAACTTTGCTGAAATGTTGAAATTTGAGTTAATTACAATGAAGAAATTAATGGATATAAGACTAAGCTGTTAGATATTTAGTCATTACATTTATATAGATACAATAGGCAATTGATGAGATTTAAAATCTCATCAACCTCACCATTATAGTGGCTCTAGCAATTTTAGCTAGAGCCTTTTTTATTGTTTAACTTATCAAGAATAAGATGAACCTGTTCATGTGTTTTAAGGATATCTTCATTTAAGCCTGCGTTATTACTTGACAAGTCCTCCGCTACGGATAGGTGATGTAAGGCATTTTCTAAGGCATTCTCTAATTCACTGTTATCGTGCAGTAATACCCCCTCACATTTGATGATATCGTCTAATTGTTTTATGGTAGCACATTGTAAATCTGTAATAAAACTACCGTCTACAGCGTATAAGCCTACATACATTTCTTCATTATCGTTAGGTAACCCCGTGCCGCCTTTGTCGGTTAGCCGTATAGATTTACCATTTTTGAATGTATAAAAATATGCTTGGCAGTTACCAACAGTATCCATTATTTTAAAACCTTTAGATCTTAGATAGTTATCCATTATAAATCCTCCTTAAATTTGTTTGGGAATATCAATTGCTCGCAAACTTAATATGCTTACTAAACTGGTGAAATCTGAACTGATCATTAATAAAGAATTTAATATATAAAAGGTTAAGGTGTTAAAGAGTTAGTCTCTACCTCTCTATATATATACAATAGGCACTCTGTTGTGCGGGTGTCAAGCAAAACAAGTAGATATAACCATATATTACATCTTTATAGACCCTTGTATTTATTATAAAATATAAAAAGAATATATGATTTAATCCTAGTAATTTAAGATGAATGTAGGAGGTTAGTGATTGAAAAAAATACTAATCTTAATTATTTCGGATTAAACGGTAAATTATAATCATAAAACTGATAAATTAATAATAACAAAGCTTACAGATTATTTGGTTTGTAGGTTTTTTCTTGTGTCTAGACGTTAATAAGGGGCGTCGCCAGTGATAAATTAATATCGCTGGCGACGCCCCTTTCATTTAAAAAGTGCTGTAGCTGCTGCTATTTGTATAGTTTGAAATTATGATGATCTGGATGCCAACCATTGTCGCCAATGTGGATTTCTCTACGAGGAACTGGACGCCCATCTATAAATAAATCGAAGTCAACATAGCTTGCATCTTTGATCCGGAAATTAAGTCCATCTGATCCTCCGGCAGTATTAAATTTAAAATGGATCTTATCATGCTCTAAGCCTACTTCACGTCCGCCAAATGAAAAATGCCCACGGTCTCCGTCTCCTTCAGAGAACTTAAACCAAGCATTTTCTCGGGGATCGGAAGAAACTTTAAAAGTGTCTCCATCCTCTAAATGATGACCTTTGATGTTATAGAGTCTCCCATCTGTGTGAATTACGCCACTAAAAACATGTTCTCGACCGAGCGTTGATGTCCAGATATGAAAGCCATGGTCATCGTGCCATATGTAGTATCCTTTTGGTCCCCCATTAACAAATTGGTCAGGTTTGCCCTCTATGCTTGGTGACCAAGCATATGCACTTCCAGTAAAAGCTATTAAAAACATAGCGAGTAATATACTGATCAATCCTTTTTTCTTCATCCTGCGTTACACCACCCTTATTAGTATTATTTTCATTATAAATTAATACTGTGACAAATTTATGACAATACAGTATTCTATCAATAAAATCTGTTTTTAAGGGCTATTTTAACGTAATAGGTTAACTAACTGATTGTTCTCTTATCGTGATTTTGGTTTAAAATACTGGCGATATCTCTTATGGAATTTACTTTGCGTATCATGACAAGTCTGCTCATATTATCCTAAACCTTAAATACTTTTTTATGCACATTTGAAAATTAAATTTTGTCGAATATTGGATGCCAATCAAGGTTGTTCTAATTTCTGTATATTCTGCTCGGCTAGTGCAATAAATTTATGCACAAGTGGAGAGCTTTCATCATTTCGCCATACTAAAGCTGTTTTAAGAGTTGATCCTGGATTTTTTAAATGACGATAAGTAATACCATTTATCCGAAGTGTTTGGATTGAATCAGGCACTAGTGCAATTCCCATTCCAGCGGCAACCAGTGATATAGAGGTATTTAATTCATACACTTCCGGTCCAATATTAGGACTAAATCCAGCGCTGTGGCAAATGTTAATTATGGTATCGTAGTAAACTTGCCCCGCTTTTCTTGGAATCATAATAAATGACTCTTTCGATAATTCTTGTACTTCAATAGGATCTGATTTTGACGCTAAAGGATGATTTTTTGGCATAGCAATGATGAAGGGTTGCTGGTGAATCACCTTAAAAATTAATCCGGAATTTTCGACCGGGACATAGAGTATGCCAATATCAATCTCTCCATTTAATAATGATTGAATTTGGTCTGTAGTATTCAATTGAAGTACTACTAAGTCAATTAACGGAAATTTTGTTCGATAAGGTTGTAATAGATTTGTAAGGATGCCAAAAGTAGCTGCTCCAGTAAATCCCACGACGATCTTGCCTAGTTCTCCCCTATGTGTTCTTTGTGCCGCATCACATGCTTTTTCGATGTCATTAAGAATCTTGTAAACACTTTCGAGAAATATCTTCCCAGCGGCTGATAGTTCAACTTGGCGTTTATTTCTATAAAATAATTGGACACCTAATTCGTCCTCTAATTGGTGAATTTGCTGACTAAGGGGAGGTTGGGCCATGTTTAGACGGTCGGCAGCTCTGGTAAAATGTAACTCTTCTGCAACAACCACAAAATATTTTAAATGGCGCAACTCCATAAAAATTTTCCTCCTTTTGTATTTATTATATTTATTAAGTATGTATCTATTATAAATTATATATTGGACTCAATCTACTCTTTTTTGTATACTAATCCCATAGATACAAAAAAAAACCATATAAAGACAAAAAATAGTATGGTTAAACTATTTTTGTACTATGAAAGGGTGATTTACATGCTAAAAAGTGAGGTTGCTAAGTGCTTTACAACGCCGTTAACGAGCCCAGCTTTTCCAAAGACTATTTATAGGTTTAGCAATCGGGAGTATCTAAATATCATTTATCGTACCGATTTGACGGCATTGCGTAAGGTGGTTCCAGAACCACTAGAAATTATAGATCCATTAGTTCGATTTGAAGTTATGCGTATGCCAGATGTGACCGGACTGGGATCTTATACTGAAAGTGGTCAGGCAATAGCAGTACGCTTTAATGGAGAAGAAGGTGACTATTTACATGCTATGTATTTAGATAATCTTCCAGCCATTGCATTCGGGCGGGAAGTGAGTGCTTTTCCAAAATTATTAGGAGCACCCAAATTATATGTTGATAATGATACGTTAGTAGGTACGCTTGATTATGGTTCGTTACGTGTAGCGACTGCAACAATGGGATATAAGCATTTTCCACTTGACCCAGCAAAGGCTTTTGACGAAATTAGCCGACCTACTTTTATGATAAAGATAATGCGGGGGTATACTGGTGAACCCAAAATTTGTGAACTTGTTCGTACACAGACTACGGATATTACCATACATGGTGCGTGGAAAGGTCCCGCACGATTACAGTTATTCGCGCATGCGCTTGCGCCTTTGTCGGATTTGCCAGTGTTGGAGGTTATTAGTGCATCTCACATTCTAACGGATTTAACACTAGCACCTGTAAAAGCGGTCTATGATTACTTGAAAGAAGAACAATAAATGTAAAAATGCTAATAAAATCTTTAGCATTTGTTGAAATAGCGGAGGTTAGGTATGAAAAACAAACAATTAAACATTCAACAAGTAGGCGAATATTTTAAAGATGGTATGACAGTAATGGTTGGCGGTTTTCTAGGAGTTGGTACACCGGAAAGACTGGTTAATGCTATTGGTGACAAAGGGATCAAGGATATTACTTTAATTACAAATGATACGGCTTTGCCGGATAAAGGGGTGGGAAAGCTCATCGTCAATCGGCAAGTGAAAAAAGTTGTTGCTTCTCACATTGGCACCAATCCTGAAACCGGTAAGCAAATGATTGCCAAGGAATTGGATGTGGAACTTGTACCACAGGGAACACTGGCAGAAAGAATTCGCTGTGGAGGGTCAGGATTAGGCGGTGTGCTTACACCAACCGGTGTAGGAACTATTGTGGAAGAAAATAAACAAAAAATCTGTGTTGATGGTAAGGTGTATCTTTTAGAAAAACCACTACACGCTGATATAGCTTTGATCAAAGCGAAAAAAGCAGATAAAGCAGGAAATATAATTTATGATAAAGCAGCACGCAATTTCAATCCTATAATGGCAATGGCTGCTGATATTGTGATTGCTGAAGTAAATGAATTAGTTGAAATTGGTGAAATTGTGTCAGACGAAGTTATGACTATTGGTGTGTTAGTAGATAAATTTATTTGTGTGGAGGATTGATAACGATGAAAGCTAAAGAGAGGATTGCAAAACGCGTAGCTATGGAATTAAAGGATGGTGATGTTGTTAATTTGGGAATTGGCCTACCGACAATGGTAGCAAATTATATACCGAAGGGTATAAATGTAATGTTGGAGTCTGAGAATGGCTTTATCGGTTTGGAAGCTGTCGGAGAAAGTGCGGATCCTAATCTTGTCAATGCGGGTGGTCAGCCGTGTGGTATTATTCCTGGTGGGGCTATGTTTGACAGTGCAATGTCTTTTGCTCTTATTCGCGGCGGACATGTGGATGTTACTGTACTTGGCGGGTTACAGATAGATCAAAACGGTAATCTGGCCAATTGGATGATTCCTGGGAAAATGATACCTGGCATGGGCGGGGCTATGGATTTAGTAATTGGTGCAAAGAAGGTCATTGTTGCAATGGAACATTGTAGTAAAGATGGTTCTGCAAAAATTTTAAAGTGTTGTAATTTACCGCTTACGGGTAAGGGCGTTGTTGATTTAATTGTCACTGAACTCGGCGTATTTCGCGTGACTGAAAAAGGAATTTTAATTGAGGAGATTACTCCAGGGGTTACTATTGAAACAGTGAAAAGTAAAACAGAAGCTGATTTGATTGTAAGTGATCATTTAATTTATATGAAAAATGTCTCATAAAATAGAATAAGAAAAACTTAGAACTCAAGGTGTTTTGGCATGAAAGTATATCTGGTAAATACTTAATAAACTTTGTATGCAACAAAGTTTATTAAGTATAAACTTCTTTTGAAAAGTTCTTACAAATGTTTATTCATTAAACTATTATTCAACTAAAAGTGAAAAAATTAACATAAATATATATCATATGGAGGTCATTGAAATGAGAGAAGTCGTTATTGTAAGTGCAGTACGTACTGCTATTGGTAGTTTTCACGGTGTGTTATCATCTTTTTCTGCTAATGAATTGGGAGCAGCGGTAATTAAAGAAGCTGTATCCCGTGCCGGTATAAAACCAGAAAGTGTCGAAGAGGTGATCTTTGGTAATTCAGTGCAGGCGGGGCAAGGTCCAAATCCGGCTCGTGAGTCAGCTATCAAGGCAGGGTTACCAGTAGAAACAACGGCCTTTACGGTTAATAAATTATGTGGTTCTGGTCTGAAAAGTGTTAACCTTGCAGCGCAGGCAATTATGGCTGGAGATGCTGATGTTATTGTCGCAGGTGGTATGGAAAGTATGACGAATGCGCCTTTTCTTTTAAGCAACAAAGCTAGATGGGGTTATCGTATGGGGAATAGTGAAGTACTAGATAGTTTATTTCAAGATGCTTTGTGGTGTGCATTTACTGACTATCACATGGGTGTAACTGCTGAAAATATTGCTGAAAAATATGGCATTACTCGTGAGGAACAGGATCAGATGGCGGCTGAATCACAGAAAAAAGCTGTTACCGCAATTGCAAGTGGTGCTTTTAAAAAAGAAATTTTGCCGCTAATTATAAAATCTAAAAAAGGTGAAACAATTGTCGATACCGATGAATTTCCTCGTCCAGACACTACTGTGGAGAAATTATCAAAACTAATGCCTGCTTTTAAGAAAAATGGGACTGTTACTGCTGGTAATTCTTCAGGAATCAATGATGGTGCCGCTGCTTTAGTCGTGATGTCAGCCGAAAAAGCCAAAGAGCTTGGCATTAAACCAATGGCTCGTATTCGTGCCTATGCTTCCGGAGGAGTTGAGCCTAGTCTTATGGGGTTGGGCCCTATACCTGCTACTCGTAAGGCATTGGCTAAAGCCGGTCTTACCATAAATGATATGGATTTGATTGAAGCGAATGAAGCATTTGCAGCACAGTTTCTGGCAGTAGGTAGGGAACTCGGATTCACGAAGGAAAAGGTAAATATCCATGGTGGTGCAGTTGCTCTTGGGCATCCTTTAGGTGCGAGCGGCGCGCGTATTTTGGTAACATTACTGCATTCCATGGAACAAAAAAACGCCAAGCTTGGTCTGGCTACTTTGTGCATAGGTGGCGGTCAAGGCGCAGCAACTATTGTTGAAAGAATGTAACTGTTACCCTATATTAATATGCAACGATAAAGGGAGGTTTTCTTTGTGAAAGGTTTTGCAATGTTGGGGATCAACAAATTAGGATGGATTGAAAAGGAAAAACCAGTAGCAGGACCATATGATGCTATTGTGCGTCCGTTAGCAGTATCTCCTTGCACTTCCGATATACATACTGTTTTCGAAGGGGCAATTGGAGAAAGGCATAATTTGATTTTAGGTCATGAAGCTGTGGGAGAAATTACTGAAATTGGCAGTAAGGTTATTGATTTCAAACCAGGTGACCGAGTAGTCATACCGGCCATTACTCCTGACTGGAGATCAATAGAAGTGCAAGCTGGATTTCCGCAGCATTCCACAGGTATGCTTGGTGGGTGGAAATTCTCAAATTGTAAAGACGGTGTATTTAGTGAGTATTTTCATGTAAATGATGCAGACATGAATTTGGCACTGCTTCCTGATGAAATTTCTTTGGAAAGTGCCGTAATGATTACTGATATGATGACCACCGGCTTCCATGGCGCCGAATTGGCAGATATTTCATTGGG
>JARBTT010000278.1 GCA_029240055.1 Anaerosinus sp. | reverse complement strand
TCAGCACCTGACATAAAGCTGTGAGTTCTAGGCCACATAGCACCAAGAACAGTTCCTGTTCCAGGATTATCACCATATTTAGCATCTTTACCATAAGATGAATTAAGACCAACTGTTTCCATCCATCTAAAAGAATCAAGAGAATTTACAGCTAATGTTCTTGCAAGTTCAACTTTTGGAGCTATCCAATTTCCATCAGTTAATTGTCTAAGTCCTCCTGTATAAATATGCCACATGTGCAATGCTGTAGAGTCGAAGCCAGGCATATCAACTCCTGCTTCTTTTCCTGCATTTTTTGCATAGAATGCATTAATGTCAGCTTTAAGTTCAGTCAAAACTTCTTTCCATTCAGGATAAGTGTCAAACTTCAATTTTATATCAGCAGGATCAAGTGCCAGATATCCATCCAATGTAGATTTTTGTCCCTTAGATAAAATCATTACACTTTGTGCTTCAGTGTCAACAGCATTGTATGCAGCTCCTGCCATAAGTGTATTTCCACCTAAAACAGAACCTTTTTCAATAAGAATAACTTTAGCTCCTTGCTCAACGGCATTGATTGCTGAAGTGAGACCTGCTCCTCCACCGCCCATTACAAGAACATCAGTATCCCATGTCTGTGGTTCTTTAGGTACAGAAGCTACCTTATTTGCACTTAAAGCAGCTATGTCTAGACCAGCAGTTTTTGCAGCATCAGTAACCGCACCAATAATACCATAACTAGCTAAAGTTGCACCAGATACAATATCTACAGACAAACTTTGATTTTCTATTATCTGAGTTGGTATACGTTCAAATGCCACCACTGTAACGTTTGGTGTTTCTGAGTTTGCTATAAATTCAATACCAGTAATTTTACTGTCTTTAACTGTAATATCAACAGTTATAGGTCCCTGCATACCTCCAGAAGTACCTTCAAAGTTGCCATTAATAATTTCAACCGGTTTTTCTACAACTGCAGGTGCTTCTTGTTTAGAACATCCAACAATTGAAGCAATCATGCCAATACATAAAAACATAGAAATAAATTTTTTCATCTTTCCATTAAGACTTTTTAATTTCATAAATTTCTCCTCCCTATTTTGTTTGATTTTTAATTATATAAAAATCATTTCCTTTAAAGAATAACACAAATTTCATAATAGGGTGGTTAAGCAAATATTAATAATTTTACTGCTTATAATGCGTTTTTTACGAAAAAAACCAAATATTTTACTATTTTTTAATTTTGTAAATATAAAAATCCCTCAAAACTTGTTAAAAAAGTATCAAGGGATTAAGAAACGTTAACCTTTTAATTAAAAATATTAATCATATGTTAATTTGTTTGGTATGGCTCATGGCTCTTCCAGAAATATCAAAGTAATATCCCTTGCCCCATTCCATCTTTATATACCTTGGGTTCTCAGGATCTTCTTCGATTTTTTCACGGATGTTATGTATATGCACTATTACTGTTCGAGTATCTCCATAACTCTTCTCACCCCAGATTTTCAAATAAAGCTCCTTCGGTGTAAAGTATTTGCCATTGTTTTGCATTAAAAAAGAAAGAATTTTGAATTCCGTACCGGACAGCTTTATTTCACCTTCACTTTCAACTACGACATGACGGTTTGCATCCAAGGTAAAACCTTCACACTTAAGCATGTTTTGTGTTGGCTGTAATTTTTTGTTATAACGTCGAAGATTAGCTTGTATTCTAGCTTCCAATACTTTGTTGTCAAAAGGCTTAACCAAAAAGTCATCGCCTCCCTGTTCTAATGCACGAACAATAGTGGCGCTACTGTCCAGACATGATATAAATATTATGGGACAGTCATGCCATTCTCTTAAACGTGCACACAGGTCAATTCCATCCACATCCGGTAAAAGAATGTCAAGCAATATAACATCATAACTATCCCTAGCATTTGCAAAAGCCTCTCCACCTGTTTTTGCCCATACAACCTGATATGTTTCAGCTTGTTCCAAATAGTAGAAGATCACCTTTGCAACCAATGGGTCGTCCTCAATCAAAAATACTCGTATCACTAAACTCACCTCTTTATGTAGAATGATTACAATAATCCCTCTTATCATAAATAATGGTATCTTAAAATCCTTATAATTGCAATATTTTTTTAAATAAAAAAGATTATTTAAAACCTATTGCATTATTCTTTTTTATATTTTTTATAACATTTTCAATTTGTATCAAAATAAATAACAGCTTTGGCACACTTGAAAATGGACAAGTGCTTTCACTGTCCGATGAAAATAAAATATACTCAATGACAGGCTACAGGTGGGATTCAAATACAAGAAAATACTATTTTGATATTGTTGTTGAAGATATATATCAACCATTATCACTAATATATGGATTTATACCTGAGGATATTTATGTTAATGGAAATATTATCGCACATTCAGTTGATTTTAATTATTCCAAATTCTCAAGTGTCAAGATTGATTCAAGCTGGTACGACAAAAAAACAAAAACTTTAAATTTGGAATTTTATAGCAAAACCAACCCCTATAACCAGCCTGTGTATATAACCACAGTAAAGGGATCTGCTAATGCTCTTCCTATCTATTATATGACGTTCGCATTCAACTTAGGAATTACATTTTTAATGTCATTATACGGATTTTCTCTTTATTATAACAAGCACAGTGAAAATTATTTAATATGGTTTTCTATATATACAGGAGCGCTTACCCTCTGGAGCCTAACCTCGCTCATTTTAGATTGGAATTTAGATTGGAATTTTATAAGACTGTTGGTTTCTCACGCCTATGGCTGGTGTGCACTGCTGGACGTAGTTATTTGCTGCAAGATGTTCAGCATAAAGCTTCCTGGACGTTTCGACTGGCTGTTAAGCCGTAATGGTGTCATTACAGTACTTCTTGTATGGGCAACATTTGAAACTCTCATGCCTAAAACGTTCAGAGATTATTACTTTCTATTCTTTTTTTCAATTGCCGCACTTGTATATGCATGTGCAAAAAACCGCAAAGGAGCATGGATGCTTCTGGTGGGACAGACAATAAGTCTTGGTATGCGCTTGGTGATAGCTATTTCTCCTGCTCTAATGACACAAACAAGTTATTTGTTGAGAGTTATGAGGTATTCAAAGCTATTTAATCTTCCATTTGCAATTTGCTGCTTACTTTTGATAAATCGCCTGTTTGCCGAAAAGTTTTCAGAATCTGAAGCTCTTGCAGTGCAATTGGAACAAACTAACCAAATACTGGACAAAAAAGTGGCAGAGCGTACACAAGCATTAAAAGAACAACAGAAGCAGCGAAATATCTTTATGATGAACATATTCCACGATTTGCGCACGCCACTGTTTGTTTTAAACGGATGCACAGAAAAGATTAAGGCACAGCCGCAGCTGCTTATGCAAGAGCTGCCTATTATGAAGGAACGGCTGTATTTTGTTCAGCATTTGGTTGATGACTTATTTTTAATGGCAAAGCTGGAAGATAAGCAGGTTATTCTTGAAACTGAGCGTGTTCCTTTGGGAGAGCTTCTTGGCAGAGTTGTAAAGGCCTGTCGCGTTGCAAGCGAAGAAAAAAACATTATTATGTTATATAAAATTGACAAAGACTGTGTAACGTGGGGAGATGAATATCGAATTGAACAAGCATTCCAAAACCTCATTATTAACGCAATATATTATACGAAACCAGGTGGCACTGTACGTGTAGAATTAAAAACCTGTGATAACACTGCTCTCATATCAATACATGATACAGGTGTTGGCATTTCACCAGAAGACCAAGATAAAATATTTGACCGTTATTATCGCGTGAGTGGTACAGAAAAGCATCATTCCACAGGACTTGGATTGTCTATATCGCAGGGAATTATAAATCAACACCAGGGAAATATCAAAGTTGAAAGCTATTTTGGCAAAGGGACTGTTTTTACAGTACAGTTGCCTATAATCCAGTAAAATGCAGAAATAGAAATAAAAAATAACTACATAAAAAAAACAGGGACAAATCTTTTACAAAAGATTTATCCCTCAAGTAACTTACCCTAAAATTCTTCTTACCCACATTACATTTACATTCTATTAAATCTTACTCATCAACAGACCCCTTTGTTTCCTTCTCCACCAACCCAACCAAATACTCCAAAAAACCCTCTCTCAAATCATCTCTCCTGAGCGCATACTCCACAGTAGCTTCCAAAAATCCTTCTTTATCCCCTGCATCATATCT
>JARBTT010000092.1 GCA_029240055.1 Anaerosinus sp. | reverse complement strand
CTATGTGAAATAGTATACTATACATCTATCACTTTATCTAACACATATACTTTCACATCTTGAATTCCGAAGTCTTTTGCTATTTCACGATCGCTCATCACAATATCAATGCGATTGCCTTTGATAGCCCCGCCCGTGTCTTCGGCAACAGCGTACATGCCTCTGCCGTCTTCGAATTCGATGTAAACTTTTGAACCAAGTGGTATCACCCTTGGATCAACTGCAATCACACCCGGGCGAACTTTGGTGCCGATATGAGTTTTATCATTCCATGGGCCATTATCTTCATAACCTGATGCGTAAGCGGTTGCCACAATATCCAATACTTTATGGGCTTGATTTTGTCTTATCTTTACGTTTACCCTGTCGGTAATCACTTGTTGCAACTCGTCTTCTCTTTCTAATAATGCTTCATTTAATTTTTTATTAATACGAGCTTTTACTTTATCATTGACGTTGTCTTGTAATTTATCATTCACACTGTCTTTTATTTTTTCGTTAATATGCTCTTTTATTTTTTTGTCAACGCCATCTTTTAGGTTACTATTCACACCATCTTTTATTGCTGCATTAATGCTATCTTCGATTTTTTCATTGATACTATCTTTTAATTTCTCACTAACCTTTTGTTTAGATGTTAACAGTGCATCTGTTACCTCATCTGGTATAGATTCCGCAATTGAATCTGCACTTGGATTTGCAGCTGCTACTGGTGCATGCGAAAGCATCGCCGAAGATACGAGCATCGCCCCTGTCAAAGTGGCCATTACTTTACCATATTTATTTTTTGCCTTTTTATACCCGCGTTTTTCCAATTTATATCACCCTTTTCATAAAAATGAGGACAAACTAAATGTACATTTAGTTTGTCCTCATTTTGCTTAATCATGCATATATTTTAATCTAAAATCCAGCTCATTTAATTTCAGCACCAAGTACTGTTTCCATTTGTTTCAGAGCGTATTCATGTGCTTCGATATCAAAGCTCGCTACCGCCTCACGGTAAACAATGACTTTTTTATTCCGATTGCAAAGTTCTTCTACTGTAAAGAGCACACAAATATTCGTGCAGACGCCAACAACTGCAATTTCATCGATCATTTCAAGTTGCTCATCTAAGTCAGTATTATAAAAACCGCTGTAACGTTGCTTGCCAGTAATATTTTCATCATATCCGTCAAACTGTAGTTCCTCAACAACCTCCGCGCCAACCGTACCAGCAATACAATGTGCAGGAAATCGATTAAATTCTACATCATCTGATTCATGACGATCACAAATAAAAATAATGGTGTCTCCCGCCAAACGGGACTCCGTGATTTTTTCTTTGATAAACGGAACAATCGCTTGACCTTGCATCCCACAAAAGAGCGCTCCCTCTGGGTTGATAAAATCCTTTAACATATCTACAACAAGTAAAGCTTTTCTCATTCTAAACAGCTCCTTATCAACATCATTTATTGTTTATGTAATATTTGACGTAATTTTGGCGCAATGATGATTGCTACGACGAATCCTACGCCGGAAGTTAATAACGAACTAGGCATATTACTGATCGCTACACTTACACTGCCAGTTACAGCCCACCAAGCAATCACATAGCCACCAAGCGTACAAGATGCTGCTAAGGCCATCCCTAAACATGAACGAAACAACCATTTGGGACCGACAATAAGTTCTGGCCATAAGCCACGGGCAACAACCCCTACGGTGAAACCAGCCGCCCCCTTGATTACAAAAGACCAAATCGTATAGGGTGAAAAACCTAACAATAAGTCAAAAAACGCGGAGCCGATTGCCGCAGCCAAACCTGCATAAATTCCGCCAAACAAAATACCAATGATAAACACTGCCGCTGTCCCTAAATGCACCATCGCCCCAACGCCAAATGGTATTTTAATCAATGTTGCAATTACGCAAATTGCCGCTAGCATACCAATCATAACCATATCACGTAATTCTAATTTTCTTTTTTTCTGCATAAAACAATTCCTCCAACAACTTTCCTTTACTATACTAGACAAGTTAATAACATTCGTCATTGCCACTCTATTTCCTACTTTTCTTTTTATTATCTTATTGTTACAAAAAAATAAATGAATACTAAAATTCAGTACCTGAAGAAGAGACTATATAGTCTCCATTTACATTGCCGATTTTTATGATAAAATGGGAAAATATAATTTTAAAAATTACTCATCTTTAGGAGGATAAATGAAAAAAACCCTTACACTCGTAACTCTTGGAACCTTACTTATGACTACCATGCCTGCAGTTTATGCTGGAACGAACTTAGCAAAAGGGGAAACACTACTTGAACTTGGTGCGTCTCTAAATTCCAAAGTAAAAGGCGAAGGCCCTTTAGCTTTAGAAGCTGCTGGAAAATCTGGTTTTAAATCTGCAATTACTTATGCTGTCGATGATAGCGTTTCCATCCAATATCGTAAAAATATGTTTCAATCAGAAAATAAAACTGTTACTTTAGGACACGCAAGTATGACTACACATGCAAATGCAGACTTAGCAGACTACAACATTCTTTATCGCCTGAATAAAAATATGAAATTAATTGTTGGTTATGAAAACGACAAAATCACGTATGGCAGTTACGTAGATAAGGCCACTCGTGATGGGCTGCATATTGGCTTGAACACAACCTATCCTTTGAGTGAAAAAATCGCATTGTTCAGCAATAATATTTACGGTAAAAAAATACATTCGAATGAAATCGGTGTAAATATTGACCTTGATCAAAAAAGCTTACTTTCAATTTCCTATATTGACCGTCGTGTCAATGATATGGATGCAAAAATACCACAGGTTAATTATTCTGGTAAAATTGATTACAAAATGACTGGCATCGCAGTGATGTACGGTATGAAATTATAATAGCAAATAAAAATGACTGAGAATTTTATTCTCAGTCATTTTTATTTTTATGCCAATACTTTCGCTAAGCGAATCAGTTCTGGGTCCAATGTTTTTGTGTTGCCTACGGCATCTGCTAAATCAATACTAACAGGTTTTCCTGCCTCAAAGCCAAAGACTACGTTGGATAAACCAGAAAGAAGGGCAAGCGCAGCTTTTTCGCCGAGCATACTTGCTTTGATACGATCTTCAACGCTTGGTGAACCACCACGTTGAATATGTCCCAACACCGATACTCTAGTATCAATGCCAGTTTTGTCAGCAACTTGTTTACCAATATCAATCGCATTGCCTGCACCTTCGGCAACGACTACAATGCTGTAACGTTTACCGCGTTCATAAGCTGCTTTCAGCTCTACGCACATTTCATTAATGTCAAATTTCGCTTCTGGTACTAGTATATGTTCAGCACCACCAGAAATACCTGCCTGCATTGCAAGCCAGCCAGATTTACGTCCCATAACCTCGATAATAATAATCCGGCGATGTGCGGATGCTGTATCACGCAATTTGTTAATTGCATCAACAATCGTATTGGCAGCGGTATCACAGCCAATCGTATAATCTGTACCCCATACATCATTATCAATTGTTCCAGGCAGACCAACAACCGGCATACCCATCTCACTTAATAATTTACCACCAGTTAAACTACCGTCACCACCAATGATAACAATCCCCTGAATACCACGTTTCTTTAAATTTTCTAGGCCTTTTTCACGCCCCGCTTCTGTTCTAAATTCATCACAACGCGCTGTACCAAGGAAAGTACCACCACGCTGGATAATATCCCCAACATCACGAGACGCTAATTTTTTCATATCATCCTCTAAAATACCTTGGTAACCATTATAAATACCATATACTTCAGCACCTTCATATAATGCTGTTCTAACAACAGCACGAGCTGCCGCGTTCATTCCTGGGCTATCGCCACCACTAGTCATTACTGCAATACATTTTAACATACAGTCACTTCCCCTTACCAAGTAAATATATTTGTGAAAATAAAAACATATACTATAACCTTATTCTATCTATTACTTCAATTATTGTAAAGTCCTACTTATCATAAGTATAGCTTATTTTTAATAAAATTAATCTAACAAAATCATTTATATTGATTCAGTGATAAAATATATAATTCAAATAGAGAACAGGCTATTAATAGTTTAAGTATTAATAGCCTGTTTCTTTTACAGTCTAACCATTTTTACAATTATAGTTTTTACATATACTATATAAAAACTATTTTAAAATTCCCATTGCGAAACCAGCAATACCTACAGCAAATAAGCCGAAGATAATCCAAAGTGCATTGACTTTCTTTTTGAGTAAGTCCATACAAATAAAGGTTAAGATCAATGGGATTAACCCAGGCATCAATTGATTGAAGATATCTTGCACAGTTGTTACGGCAATTTTACCATCTAGCATTGTGACCGTTGATACTACAAGCGGTACATTGACTGATGTCCATTTACAAACCAAGGCGCCCATTACAAATAGCCCTAGTATTGAAGCACCTTCTGTAAGTTTTTGAAGTTTATTACCAGCAACATCTTTAACGATGTCAGTACCTTTTGAATAACCATATTCTATACCATACCATCTAACTGCTAAACGAACTGCATTAAATAGTACGAAGAAAAGAATTGGTCCAAATAAACTACCAGTTAAAGCGATAGAAGCACCAAGTGCGGCTGTCATTGGTCTTAATGTACCCCAGAAAATTGGATCACCAACACCAGCTAGAGGTCCCATCATCCCTACTTTGATACCATTGATAACACTATCTGGAATATCAGCGCCATTTGCTCTTTGTTCTTCCATTGCAGCTGTAATCCCAATGATTGGTGCTGTAACAAACGGTTGTGTGTTATAGAACTCTAGATGTCTTTTAATCGCATCTTTACGTTCTTGACCTTCATATAATCTTTTAATAATTGGCACCATACCGAAACAATATCCTAATGCTTGCATTCTTTCAAAGTTCCATGAACCTTGCAAAAAATTTGAGCGAATAAATGCACTAAACAGATCACCTTTGGTTAATTTTTTCGTTTGATTTGCCATTGTAATCTTCCTCCTTCAAATTAAATTATCAGTCGTCTAAATCGTCGTCTAAATCATTATTGTTTGCGTTTCCGCCTGCAGTAGCCGCTACAGCTGTAGTAGCTTGATATTTAGGATTTAATTGGATGTAAACAATTGCCATTACAAGACCAATTACCCCAAATGCAACCAAGTTGAAGTTTGTAAATGCTGCAAAAACAAAACCTAAGAAGAAGAAAGGCATTAAATATTTTGCCCCCATCATATTAATAACCATTGCATACCCTACAACCACGATGAAACCACCAGCTACTTGTAAGCCACCAGTGATTACTGGTGGAATTGCTGCAAGTAGTGATTGAACTGCGCCAGTACCAACGAACATTGCTACTAAAACAGCAGGAATGGAAATACGTAATGCTTGGATAAACAAAGCCAATAAATGACAGATATCAATACCAGTTAAGTTACCTTCTCTTGCATAATCATCAGCTTTATGTTGGAAGAAAATTGTTATTGTTCTCACGATAATTGTAAGTACTTGACCTGCAGCTGCAAGTGGCATTGCAATTGCAATACCAGCACCAATACTTTGGTTACCAGCGATTACTAAGATTGTGGAAATAACGGATGCCAACGCTGCATCTGGTGCAACTGCTGCCCCAATATTCATCCATCCAAGAGCAATCATTTCTAAGGTACCACCAATAATAATACCAGTTGTCATATCACCTAAAATGAGACCTGTTAGAGTACACGCGATCAATGGACGATGTGTTTGGAATTCATCCAATATACTCCCCATACCACAAATACAAGACATTAGGAATACCGCAACAATTTGTAAAGTACTAAGTTCCATAAGTCATCCCTCCAATTATGATATTTATAATTACATTTCAGAGAACCCTTAATTAATATGAACGAAAATCAAGACTTATCACTAAATATAAATTACTTTAATACATTCATTAAATTTACTTTTGAATCGCTATCAACTTTTCTAATTTCAAGTTCGATACCTTTTTCGTTGAGTGCTTTAAAAGCTTCTACGTCTTGATCATTTACTGATACAGCTTGTGTAATTTGTCTTTTACCTTCTTTAAAGCTCATACCACCAATGTTAACACTCGTGATGTTTACCCCAGCTTCTACCATGCGCAACACGCTTGTAGGATTGGTGAATAGTAATAGACATTTAGCTGTTTCATACTTTGGACTATTGTAAGCACGAACTGCTTTGTCAATGTCAACTACACTTGATTTGATTCCGGGAGGTGCTACTTGCTTTAACAAAGTAGATCTGATGGAATCAGCTGCTACCTCATCATCACAAACAATAATGCGTTCACAGTTCGTTACTTTTGCCCAGATCGTTGCCACTTGTCCATGGATTAAGCGATCATCAATTCTAGCTAATACGATATTCATTATAGATCGTCCTCCTCTTCGTCATTATTTATAGTACTTAAATGAAATATTTGAGTTCCAGCTTGACCTGCTTCAACAGCTTTTTGCATCACTTCTTTAATATCGCCAACTTCTGGATTGCATAGTTGATAGCTAACCATCTCAATTAACATTGGCAAACTAACACCCGTTACAATTCCGTATTTCTCTTCTTGAATGGCAATACGGCAAGCTGCATTATAAGGACTACCACCAAATAGATCATTTAAAAATATAACGCCATCTTTTGTATCAAGTTCTTTTAAAGCTGCGCTATATTTAACCATTAAATCGTCAGCTCCCTCACCTGGTACTAAAGTAACTGCTTTTACATTTGTCGTGGCTCCACAAATCATTTCACAAGTTTTAACAAGTTCACTTGCAAAATTACCATGTGTTCCAACAATAATCGCTAACATTCTTTGACCTCCTCTTACATCAATTCAACTTCTTTTCTGGAATCATTACTCGCCTATATTTATATGCAAGCAGCGTGCCAATTATGTGTATCAGTACATAATAGCATACGTTTCGATTGTTTTTCTACAATTTGCCATTTATTCAATACACTATTTCACTTAGCAATACACTATTATATGTTTTACAATACACTGATTGCCGAGTAATAAAAATACACTATTGTAAACTAAGTTACAATAGTGTATTTAAAATTTTACAACATTTCGGTAATCAATACCATCTCATCATCGGTCAATGTAATTTTCAGCGTATTTTTAAATACACTAGCCGCTTTTTTTACAGCTTCAAACTTTTCTGTATCAACTTCATCTTGTTTTCCATCATAGTGAAGTGGGTTATTAATGACCATTCGTTCTAATGCACAACCACAATGTACAATTAAGCGAATTTGAATCGGATTGCTGAGTTTACGATTTAATTCTTTTTCCAATACACTTTCAAATTCGAGCAATACACTAATTACCTTGCTCGGATTTAGATATGTTAAGAATTTTTGCAAACTTTCTTCACAAAGATTGCGAACAACAACATTTTTTTCCTTTGCAATCATTTTATTATCTAATTTTATAATATTACGAATAATATTTTCCCCTTCACCATTGATTAATTTCTCTAATGGGATAAAGGGAACATCTAATTTTGGTTTTATCATACCGACAGTAGCAACGATTGTATGCTGTTTTAATAATTCTTCTAAGGTATGATCAAGATCTTTAACCCCGACTGGGACTACTTCAATATCTCGATCGATGGCATTGGCCAAAATATCTTCGACCAATTCTTTCAATTTTAGCGCTGCCCCTTCTCCCGAAGTGCAAATCGTGACAATAACTTCATGAGCTGCTCTCACATGTTTCCCATCGACAAGTGCAACTTCATACCCTTTAAAATTGAGGAGAGACTCATAAATACTATTCAAATCCATCCCAACAATATCGGCTTTACGCATCGCCTCCAATATAAGTGGTGTCGATACCATATCTATTGTTTTTACTTGCACTTTTAATCTTTCCATAATCAATGTACCAAAATTGCACAATGATCCCATATCGACAAGTAATAAGACACCTTTTTGATAATTTAAATCTTCTAATTTACAAACCATCTTCTCTAAGATTTCTTGCGGACTTACGTCCAAAGGCATATCAATCGCCATCAGATTTGTATCATTAGTACTAAATAATTTTTGTGCCACCTCTACCATCGAAGAGGCTGTACTTTTCCCATGCGTTGCAACAATGATCACAACTTTTTCTTCTTTTTCATCTTCCTTCACTGAGCTTAGCAGCAAAGCAAAATATTCTATTTCCGCTTTGGGAACTTCAATATGATAATGTGCCTCGATCTTATCCTTAATCTCTAGTGCAACCTGGAATTCAAGTGAATCTGTTGGAAGCGCACCTTCTATTTCGCTATACGCTAGTTCTTGTTTTGCTTTTACCCGTTTTAAAAATGCACTTAAATGAAGGCTAAATGCATATAAAAATCTGTCACGATACTCTCTATTCAAACGCTTTTGCGCTAAGATGTTGATTGCTTCCGTAAAATCCACCAAATCTTTATCAACTATTTTGAGCAACCTTTGCCTCGCTGTCATATGAGAATCTTGCTTATTATAAAATGATTTAATATAGACATTCACATCGGTAGCCACAATTTGTTTAATCAGTTCATTACTGATCCCTTCACCTTTTAATAAATCAACTTTATCTTCTACTACTTGATATAAGTTAAAGGAATCTTTATCAACTTCTTCATTAACGAGCAATTTTTCACCTTCTGGCATAATAAACAATGGTTCGTCAATGTACGTACTAAGCTCAGAAAGTTCTTTACGATTCGCACTGAGCGTCAGCAACCCCGTCTTTATTTTTGATGGTAATATTTTAAAATCAATTTCTATATAACTTGGGTTATCGATACCATTTAAAAACGCTTTGGCACATAGTAACTTAATATTTGACTTTAACTGTCCAACATTGCCTGAGCCAATACTACCAATTAAAGCTTTAATGGATTCCACTGTGATCTTTACGGGCTTATTGATTCTTTGCACTTCATCGGATAATAATAACCGAATAATTGTAATTTTTTCTTGTAGCGATCGTTCAAGCAATGGTTTAATCGTAATAATATTTGGAATACGTCGAACAAAAGTCCTCGTTAATGCTGAGGTTGGGTCTTCAGTTGTTGCACAAATGATCAGCACTTTGGCTTTTCTTGTTCTAGCCGTTTCACCAAGCCGATTAAAAGTACCAGTATCAATAAAATAAAAAATCATTTCCTGACCTTCTGGTGGTAGCCGATGGATTTCATCAAGAAATAAAATTCCTTGGTCAGCCGCTTCTACTAAGCCAGCTTTAGAATTGTCCGCTCCGGTAAATGCACCTTTGATATGGCCAAAAATATGAGATATCAAAAGTTGCGAATTATTATAGTAATCCGCACAATTAAAAGTAATAAAGGGCGCATCAGGGGCAAGTTTATGAACTGTTTTACCGTATTCATACATCATATGGGCAAATAGAGTTTTACCAACGCCAGTTTGTCCGACAATGAGCGTATGCAATCCATCAGGAGGGTATAGTATCGCCGCTTTTGCTTGTTCCACTTGCTTTTTTAAACTACTGTCCGCACCAATTAAATAATCAAAGGGTCCTTTTGGTGCCAGATTAGATTTTGGCAGACACTCTTCAATTGCATTGACTTGAATCGGACCAAGATCAATCGGTTCGCCAGCTAAAGTTCCCAAGGCTTCTTTATCAAAAAACAGTACTGGTCTGCCAGTTATTTTCACAATCTTATCCTGACGATGTAAGGTATTTAACTCCATGCTGACATTATTACGCAAAATGTTTAAGCTATCTGCAATCTGCGCTGCATCTACACCAACACGACCTTGTAAATCAGCAATTTTGTATTCATTTGATTTTGCTTTAATATACTCGTAAATTTTATCAATACGTTTCATGAGTCACCAATCCCCAGAATTATTTTTTATTATCACTATTCTACTCTAAAAACATAAAAACAGCTAGCATTCTGGTAAAATGCTAGCCATTATCATAAATATCCCAAACTCTCTTGTTGTTGATGTTTGACCGC
>JARBTT010000091.1 GCA_029240055.1 Anaerosinus sp. | reverse complement strand
AACTTGATTCTTTAAGGTGTTAAGATTGTGTTTTTCCATAAAAATATCTCCTTACATTGTTGCCCAATTATACCTGAAAAAGCAAGGAGAGTCAATATGAAGAGAGTGTATTCTCCCGAATGGTAGATGTAATTAAAGATTGTAATCATATCACGACAAGGCGGTTGTTGCTTCGAATTTATAAAAATGTAATCTTTTTACCGCAAAGATTGTATTGTAAAAGAATACAGTGTACAAATGTAAACACATATTGATTGTTCATAAATACCGTGATATGATTACGACAAGCGAAATGGTATGGTAGTAAGTGAATATAAATTACTTACGTCACTAATTAAATATTTTGTGATCATATTATAAAGAAATGAGGAGAAGAAGATATGATTGATAACAAAACTACAATTAAAGATGATTCGATAGTAGATATCCAAAGAGGGGCAATCGGCCATCGGGCGATTTGGACAGGTTTGACTTATACAAAAGCTAGAGAAGCTGGTATGGCAGAAGAAATGGAAAAAATTATTCGTGAAGCAATTGTGGAAACTGGCAAGATTCAAGGAGCTGAAATAAAGGCAGAGTGTCAGAAGCCAGAAAGTGTTAAGTGCTTTGCTGAAACTTTCTTGACACCGAATGTCGTAAAGACTTTTGAGATTGAATTTAAGGAAAAAAATGAAGACAGAGTCGATATGGAGTTTCATCACTGTCCATTGTTAAAAGGATGGCAAGACTTGGGATTTGATGATGCAACTTGTGAGAAATTATGTGATATGGCTATGGATGGTGATAGGAATATCGCGAAGGCTATGGGGTTTGAATTTCACTTGGGTGATACGATTGCTAATGGATGCAAGAGCTGTCAGATTACCTTTTTCAAATCAGGTAAATGATCAAGCTTGGCAAAAGGAGAAGGTTTCAATGGATAAGATTCAATATGACAATTATATTAAGATATTAAAGGGTGAACTGATTCCAGCCATGGGATGCACGGAACCGATTGCCATAGCGTTTACTGCTGCAAAGGCGAGAGAGGTGCTTGGGCAGATGCCTGAACGTATGATTGTCCGCTGTAGCGGCAATATCATCAAAAATGTAAAGGGCGTTGTCGTACCTAATTCTGGCGGACAAAAAGGTGTTGAAGTGGCAGCGATCTTAGGTGCTGTCGCAGGAAAGGCAGAACTAGAACTTCAGGTTATTAGTCAAGTAAAACAGGAAGAAATCGAGCAGACGAAAACACTATACAACCAAGGAATTTGTAGCTGTGAGCTGGAAAACGGAGAGGAAAATCTTTTCATACGCGCAGAATTGACCGCCGGAAAAGAAATGGCTGCTGTGGAGGTTAGAATTAAGCATAACCACATTGCTAGAATTGAGAAAAATGGTCAAGTATTGTTTGAGCAACCGGATATTGCAACACAAGAAGATGGAGATAAATCAAAGCTCAATATTAAGGATATTCTTCAGTTTGCTAATGAAGTAAATATAAAGGACGTAGCAGAAATAATCAGTAGGCAGATTAAATATAATTCCGCCATATCTGAAGAAGGGTTGTCTAATAAATGGAGTGCTCAGGTAGGACTGACTCTCTTGCAATCCGGCACTGATGTACGGATGAGAGCAAGAGCAGCTGCCGCAGCAGGGTCTGATGCGAGAATGAGTGGCTGTGCGCTTCCCGTAGTCATCAATTCAGGAAGTGGTAACCAAGGAATCACCTGTACTATGCCGGTAATTGTTTATGCTAAAGAACTGAATTCTGATGAAGATACCATTTATCGAGCCCTTGTTCTAACCAATCTTTTGTCCCTACATCAAAAACGTTATATTGGAAACCTGTCTGCGTATTGTGGAGCTGTATCCGCTGGAGCAGCAGCAGCTTGTGGTATTGCCTATCTGCATGGTGCTGATTATGATATCATTGGCAAGACACTTATCAATGCTTTGGGGAATGTCGGTGGCATTGTATGCGATGGAGCGAAGGCTTCTTGTGCCGCAAAGATTTCCAGTGCCGTGGATGCAGGAATCATGGGGTATGAAATGGCAAGTCGCGACTTGGTTTTTCCTTTTGGAGAAGGTCTTGTAGAAAAAAGTTATGAAAAGACAATCCAAAATATCGGGCGTGTAGGTCGTGATGGCATGAAATCTACTGATGTTGAAGTGCTTAATATCATGATAGGAAAATGATGCTGATATTTTGAGTAGAGTAGCCTGAGTATATGTTTGTGTTGATGTAAAAAAAGCCGTTTTTCACACCTATTCTCTAAAACGGCTTTTAAATTAAATTTTAGAAAAATAATAGGTGTTAATAAAATATTTATCTTCAAGGGAGAAGTAGCTAGGATAATATCCGTTTTAACAAACGAATCTAAACCAAGCAGTTGGATAAGACTCGTTAAAAACTGAATATTTAGAATTGTTGGCCGATTTGATAGAAATTAGATTGTCTGGATTAAATAATAAGGAGTGGTAAAGATGGAAAAAGAATCAATTAGTCTTAAAAAAGTAGTACTTCTTGCAGGTGCATTGTGCGCCTATTGGATTGGGTCTGGATTTGCAACAGGACAAGAAGTTTTGCAATTTTTCACAACAAGTGGCACAAATGGTATTATAGCAGCATTGATTTTTCTAGTGTTGATGAGTTATCTAACGTATGCATTATATGGAATAGGTCAAAAAAAGAAATTTGAAAATCCATATGACGTTTTTGAGTATTATTGCGGTAAAGTGATCGGTCAAGTTTATGTATGGTATAGTGTTTTGTTGGTCTATGCTATATTCGTAGTTATGCTTGCAGGTGGTGGTGCAACGATTCAGCAATATTATGGAATACCAGCATATATAGGCACCGGGGCAATTGCGCTTTTGGCATTGGGGACAACATTACTAGGAGTGGAAAAGGTTATCGACATAATAGGTGTTATCGGACCTGTTAAGATTATATTCGTGGCAATTGTAGGAATCGCGGGGATCATAACTCTTTTTGGACAGCCAACGTTATTGTCGGAAGCTAGCAATCTTATGCCGGCGTTAGGGTTTAAATCGGCTTCTTCAAATTGGGCTTGGTCAGGAGCGCTATATGCCTTTCTTGCACTTATGGTTAGCATACCGTTTCAGGTTGATTGTGGAGCGTCGGCAGGAAGTGTAAAAGAAGCAAGAATTGCAGGTTTTGCTGGAACTGTTGCTTTTACTATTGCAATTATTTCACTTGTAATAGGTGAACTTGTTTATTATAAATTGATTGTTGGTCAACAAGTTCCTACGTTAGCTATTGCGAATCACATATCTCCGATGTTGGGATTGGTTTTTTCAGTGTTAATCGTACTGTCGATCTATTCAGCTGTGGCTTCATTTCTTTTAATGACAGTTAGAAAGTTTGCTGCTGACAAAACTAGAAAATTTAAAATCATTGCAATAATTCTAACTGTTATCGGAATGTTTTTCGGTGGGGTAATTCCTTTTGATAAATTGGTAAATATTTTATATCCGATAGCGGGTTATTCTGCTATTGTTTTCACAGGTTTTATGATTTATAAAGATTTAAAAGAGAAGAATGAAAAAGCATAACAAAGTTAAATTTAGTTTATATATAGCCAATGATGATTGGGTTAGCAAACTAGAATGCGATAAAGGAACTTTATGTCTCAGTGTATGCAATGTCCCGTCTGATTTTTTTAGGCGGGGTTCTTTTTTATCATTGACAAATTTTATGATAAGTGCTATTATGAACACCGTAAACAATGATGTGGCTATAATAAGGTGGTAGTAGCATTAAATGTAAAAAATCAAAGAGCCAGCATCGAATTTAATTCTATGTGAATCATTTTGTTCCGATCATCGGTGAAGAGCAAAAGTTATATAATGAATGGGCGATTAGCTCAGCTGGGAGAGCGCCTGCCTTACAAGCAGGATGTCGGCGGTTCGATCCCGTCATCGCCCACCATAAGTCATTGATAATGCAAAGCAGATGCTTTGCATTTTTTAATATAGTTTTCTAAATTTGTGTTTGGAGGCATTAATGTGAAGTTGGGAGCAAGGTTAAAAACGGTAGCAAGTTTTGTTGAAAAAGGAGATATCGTCGCTGATATCGGTACGGATCACGCTTATCTGCCTATTTATTTAGCAAGGCAAAAAATTGTTTCACGTGCTTTGGCTTGTGATGTGCATCGTGGCCCTTATCAGGCGGCAAAACAAGCAGTCGTGAACGCCAATTTGGTGGATGTGATTGAAGTGCGTTTTGGCGATGGTATTACCATTCTTGAGCCGGGGGAGGCTGATGTGGCAACGATTGCTGGTATGGGCGGCACGACGATTATCGATATTTTAAGTAAACGCCCAGAAACAACGGCTAGTTTGAAAGGCTTAATCTTGCAGCCAATGAATGCAGCGGCGATTTTGCGTGAATGGTTGATAACGCATGAATGGCAGATCGTCGATGAAGAGCTTGTAGTCGATGAGGGCCGCTTATATGAAGTGATTTATGCAAAACAAGGTCATAGCACTATGCCAGAACCTGTTTTATTAGATGTTGGTGTAAAGTTATGGGAAAAGCGTCATCCGTTGTTAAAAGAACATATCGAAAGTCTCATCGGACAAACGAATCGCGCTTTACGTGGCATGGAAAATAGTGAATCATTAAAAACAGCACCAAGGTATCAAGAATTCATAGAAAAAATCGAGAAATTGGAGGCTAAATTAGCATGTCTGTAAAATGTCAGGTTATTATGGATGCAATGGATACATTAGCGCCACGTTATTTAGCAGAAAGTTGGGATAATGTTGGATTGCTCGTTGGTAGTCCAGCGCAAACCGTCGCTAAGATTATGATTTGTCTTGATGTGAGTGAAGAGATTGTTCAGCGTGCGATTGCACAGCATGTGGATATGATTATTTCTCATCATCCGTTGATCTTTAAACCATTTAAAAATTTACGGACAGATTTAGCGCAAGGAAGGCTTCTTGCTGAATTACTGAAAGCAAATATTGCAGTGTATGCCGCGCATACCAATTTAGATACGGCTACTGGTGGGGTAAATGATGTATTAGCACAAAAATTAAACTTACATAAAATTGAACCGTTAACCATAAGTTATCAAGAAGAGTTAATAAAGTTAGTTGTTTTTGTACCGATAGAGTATGCTAGTCTAGTCCAAGAGGCGATTGGCAAGGCTGGCGCAGGACATATCGGCAATTATAGTCATTGTAGTTTTCAAGTGGCTGGCAAGGGTAGCTTTCTACCTTTGCAAGGAACCAAGCCGTTTATTGGGAAACAAGGTGAACTGGAAAGTGTTGGTGAAGTTCGTATCGAAACGATTATGCCGCAAAAAATAATCAATAAAGTAGTAAAGGCGATGTTGAAAGTACATCCCTATGAAGAAGTCGCCTATGATCTCTATCCGTTGAAAAACACGGGAGAAAAAAATGGTCTTGGCCGTATTGGGCAATTGGAAGAACCAATGCAAGCAGAAGAGTTCGCGAATAAAGCAAAGCTTGCTTTGGATATTGCCAATGTTCGTCTTGTTGGTGAAAAACATAAAATGATTAAAAAAGTTGCTTTATGTAGTGGCAGTGGTGCCGAATTTATTGGCAAAGCGGCTTATGCTGGTGCTGATATCTTGGTAACTGGTGACGTCAAATATCATGAAGCGCAAAAAGCATTGGAATGTGGGATTGATCTGTTAGATGCAGGGCACTTTGGTACAGAAATGCCCATAGTAAAAACAGTTGCTGAGTATTTAGAGCAGTGCAATGCCAAAGGAAAATGGAATGTTGATATTTCCTATGATACGCTCAGTAAAGATCTATTTACTACTATTTAGTAGAATAAAGGTTGACGGTTTTATATGAGGGGTATAAAATAAAGCTGTTACATCATATAAAAATAAATATATTGCAAGGGAGCTCATGTTATGGGCTGAGAGTGGACTGTAAGTACCTGACCTTTAAACCTGATCGGGATAATGCCCGCGTAGGAAGCTAGGAATAAGTGCGCCTAAACCTATACGGGAGGCGTAATTTTTTTTGCCTTCCTTTCAGGCAATATATGAAAACTGGAGGAAGGTAAATGGAGATATCAGTAAATGGGAAGCCTGTAAAAATTGAAATTGCGATGAATTTAGCGCAATTTATTCAAAGCCGCGGTTTTAAACCGCAAACAGTGGTTATTGAGTATAATGGGGAAATTGTCAAAGCGCAGACATGGGAAGGCATTGTTTTAAAACCACATGATCGTTTAGAAATAGTTACATTTGTTGGAGGCGGCTGAAATGAACGATAGATTAAAAATAGGCAATCAAGAATTAACCAGTAGGCTTTTTTTAGGTACGGGTAAATTTTCATCAAATAAAATTATGCCAGCGGCAATCGCCGCAGCAAAAGCACAAGTGATCACCGTAGCGCTCCGACGTGCTGATCAGGCGTATCCAGAAGAAAATATTTTAAATTTCATTCCGGAAGATTGCATTTTGATGCCAAATACGTCAGGAGCAAGAAATGGCGAAGAAGCAGTGCGGATTGCACGAATGTCAAGAGCAATGGGATGTGGCGATTGGATCAAGATTGAAGTTATTTCTGACAATCGTTATCTATTACCAGATAACCAAGAAACCATCAAAGCAACACAAATATTAGCAGCCGAAGGGTTTGTCGTGCTGCCGTATATGAGTCCTGATTTAATGAGTGCAAAACGTCTAGTAGAGGCTGGGGCGGCAGCGGTAATGCCACTTGGTGCGCCAATTGGCAGTAACCGGGGATTGCAAACCAAAGAAATCATTCGCATCTTAATTGAAGAAATTGAATTGCCAATCATTGTTGATGCAGGGATTGGTAAACCATCAGAAGCTGTAGAGGCAATGGAAATGGGTGCAGCAGCCGTACTGGTGAATACTGCAGTGGCAACGGCAAATGATCCTGTAGCTATGGCAGGCGCTTTTGATTTGGCGGTAAGAGCTGGTCGCCAAGCCTATTTGGCAGGGCTCGGTAGAGTTATTCAAAGTAATGCGAGCGCGTCTTCCCCATTGACGGGATTCTTGCATGAGTAGGGGGCGTACACATTGAAATTTATCGATGAATTAGAAAAATATAGCGAGTTAGATTATGAAGCTTATTTTCGTAAAATTACCGATGATGATATTATTAATGTTTTAAATAAACCTTCTATAAATCGTTTGGATTATTTGACATTGTTATCACCACTAGCTGAAAATCATTTAGAAGCTATAGCTAAAAGAGCCAATCAAGACACTATACGGAATTTTGGCCGCGTAATGCAGCTTTTTACCCCTATGTATATTGCCAATTATTGCATCAATCAATGTGTATATTGCGGGTTTAATCACGAAAATAAATTGAAGCGGGTTAAGCTAAGCATGGAGGAAATCAAGGCAGAAGGCAAATTGATTGCTGAAACTGGACTAAAGCATGTGCTTATTTTAACTGGTGAATCACAGGAGCATAGTTCGCCTGACTATATTTTACAAGCTGTAGAAAATTTAAAAGGATTTTTTACGAGCATTAGTATCGAAATTTATTCTTTGGAAGAAGCGGAATATAAACATGCTGTAGAAGCTGGTGTCGATGGCATGACGATGTTCCAAGAAGTGTATGATGCGGATATTTATAAGGAGCTTCATTTAGCTGGACCAAAAAGTAATTATGCGTTTCGTTTAGATGCGCCAGAGCGCGCTTGTCGATCCGGTATGCGTACAGTGAATATTGGTGCACTTTTAGGCTTAAATGACTGGCGGAAAGAAGCGTTTTTGACAGGTGTCCATGCTGACTATTTACAACGTAAATATAGCGATGTTGAAATTGCGGTATCTACGCCAAGAATGCGTCCTTCTGTAGGTGGTTTTCCACCGCGCGTATTGGTTAAAGATATCAATATCGTGCAATATATCACGGCATATCGGATTTTCATGCCGCGAAGTGGGATTACACTGTCTTCTAGGGAAAGTGCCAAACTTAGAAATCATTTAGCACATTTGGGTGTTACTAAAATGTCAGCGGGTGTAACAACGGCTGTCGGTGGACATAGTAAAGGGGAGGAAGTCAGCCAGTTTGACATATCTGATAGTCGTTCTGTTCGTGAGATGTCAGCTATGTTATATGGTGAAGGCTATCAACCAATCTATAAAGATTGGCAGGCGCTGGTATGATGAATGCTTTTGAAGTTGGTTTAACACGGTATCTAAAGAATGAACAATTAGAAAAAATCCAGCATATCCATGTTGGCATTGCTGGGGCTGGTGGACTTGGCTCAAATTCTGCAATCATGCTAGTTAGAACGGGATTTAAAAAAATAACAGTGGTTGATTTTGATGAAGTCGACTCAAGTAATTTAAATCGACAAAATTATTTTATGGATCAGGTAGGCGAAAGTAAAGTTTCTGCCTTAGCGAACACTTTGCGGAAGATAAATCCCGCAATTGAATTACAGATTGTAAATGCTAAAATTACAAAAGATAATATTGCAGAAATCTTTTTCTCTTGTGATATAATAATAGAAGCGTTAGACACGCCAGCAGGTAAAACCTTAATTGTAGAAGAACTTGCTGGCAATAAACAACTGGTGGTTGCAGTCTCCGGGCTAGCTGGCTTTGGGAATAGTGATCGGATTAAAACGCATAAAATCAATGAGCACTTTTATATTGTTGGCGATTTGGTAAGTGGAATTGATGCGTTGCCGCCACTTGCGCCTGGCGTGACAATAGCAGCAGCCAAGCAAGTTGATCTTGTAGTAGAGTATGTATTGAAGTAAAGGGTGAAGCGCATGCGTAAACAAGCGATGGATAATTTTTTTACAACCAGTATTTATGCATTAACAGCAGAGGATTTATCAAAAGGTCGTAATAATATAGAAGTTGTCGATGAACTTATCAAAGCGGGAATTACCTTTTTGCAGTATCGTGAAAAAGATAAAAAAGCCAAAGAAATGTATGAAGAATGCTTGGCCATTCGTGAAAAAACACGTGCGGCTGGGGTAACATTTATTGTGAACGACTATATTGATTTAGCAATCGCAGTGAAAGCAGATGGTGTTCACGTTGGACAGGAGGATTTGCCTCCGCAAGTAGTACGTAAACTGATTGGTAATGATATGCTACTTGGTCTTTCTACACACAGTCCAGAACAAGTGCGTTTAGCAGAACTTTGTAGTGTGGTCGATTATATTGGCGTTGGGCCGGTATTTGCAACCAAGACGAAAAAGGATGTATGCGATGCGGTTGGTCTAGAGTTTGTTCGTTATGTTGCGGACAATAGCAAGTTGCCATTTGTTGCGATTGGCGGAATTAAAGAACATAACATCGCCGAAGTTGCATGTGCTGGGGCAAAGACGATCGCTGTTGTCTCTGACATTGTTGGCACAGATGATATAAAGGCAAAAGTTCATAGCTTGCGTAAGTGTATGAAAGAAACGATTGGATAAAAGTGTTAGCTGTAATTGCTTGACAGAAGCTGATTGCAATGATAATATTATATCTTGTTTGAAGTTAATATTACTGTGAGTATGAAAGATGATCGCGAGTGCCTTTGGGGCATTTGAGGAAAGTCCGGGCTCCGTAGGGCAAGGTGCTGGATAACGTCCAGCGAGGGTGACCTCAGGGAAAGTGCTATAGAAATTTAAACCGCCTAACTTTGTTAGGTAAGGATGGAAAGGTGCGGTAAGAGCGCACCAGCAATTAGGTGACTAATTGGCTCGGTAAACCCCACTTGGAGCAAGACCGAATAGGGAAGGGATGATGCTGCCCGCTGAACCTTCCGGGTTGTGTCGCTTGAATCGTTAGGTAACTAATGTATCTAGATAAATGATCATCACCGCGTGAGCGGAACAAAACTCGGCTTATTGATTACTCACATTTTACAATGTAATAAATGCTTAACATATGGAGAAGCGGTTGATTTTTATCAACCGCTTCTCTTCGATTATATCACAATAAATGTATACTATTTTCTTGACAAGCTTTGTAAAAAGTTGCTACAATAATAGGGAACTAAAAAAGAGAAATAATTTATAAATTTTCATTGTATTTTATATTGAAAAGCGAGTTTTTAAGTCGACAAAGATGTCAACTTCTAAAAGGGAGATTGATGTCTTTTTGCTGTCTTTCTTGAAAATAAAATGCAAAATGAATAAGGAGAGGCTGTTGACAAATGCAAAAAATGAAAAAAATAATTACTTTGGTGCTTTGCTTTGCTATGTTTACGAGTTTAGTTGTACTTACAGGGTGTTCCTCTGACAAAAAGGAAGCAAGTAAGAAAGTCCTTCGTGTTGGTATGGAATGTGGGTATGCTCCATTTAACTGGACGCAAACAACAGATGAAAATGGCGCGGTAAAAATTGCAGGTACTTCTGAATATGCTTATGGCTATGATGTTATTATGGCAAAAAAACTTGCAGAATCTATGGGCTATGACCTTGAAATTCATAAAATTGAGTGGGATGGCTTGGCTCCAGCTGTTAGTGCTGGTAAAGTAG
>JARBTT010000090.1 GCA_029240055.1 Anaerosinus sp. | reverse complement strand
ATCTGCCCTCCACCACAAGTAGCTATATGTACCATCTAATATCCCATATTGGAACCATGTGCCTGTCTGACCTGATAATCGAGGCGAGCCACGTCCCCAAAACTTCTGCGCAAATATTACTAGATCTGCTGCAGAGGCAATGAGACCACCATAAGAATCCATTGCCTCTATATAAAATCCACCATCAGGGGAAGATACCCAACCTGAACCAAAAACAGATTTTACTTTGCCCAGATGATCATACACTTGTATTTCCTTTGGACTCCTGTCTATCGGTAAACTCCGCGCCAATTCCATATCGTCAATTCCAGTCGGTATGAGCACACTCAGCTTTAGGTATTCAAAATAGCTCATCCCGCTAATTTTTTCAATTACACGCCCTAAAATTGCATACCCAAAGTTGGAATATGCATATTTTTCACCAGGGTTGAAATCTAGCGATCGACTCATCATATAAGAAATGATCTGCTTAGAGTCAGGTGGTCCTTTTAACTTCATTTCACTTTGAATATCTAATGACTGAAATCCCGGATCGAACTCGACATGAGTGGCATTTTTGTCCCAACCTCCTTTATGAGCTAATAAGTGTTCAATTGTGATATTGTACCACCTTGGATCTATTACTTTACCCTTAAATGGTTGAATATCGATTATGTCCATAATTTTACTATCTAAGCTAATCTTTCTTTCTTTAATTAAGTTTCTGATTGCTGCAGCTGTAAATGGTTTGGTGATACTAGCTATTCGCATTAAAGTATCAGGGGCTGTTGGGATGGATTGGCTACGATCAGAATAACCATACCCATGGCGAAATAAAATCTGTCCATCTTTCATTATAGCTACCGTGGCCGCTGGTATTTGGTGAAGTTTCATAAACTCCACCATTGTATCATCGATCACAGCTAAAGGCTCTGAATATGAACCTACAACAGGGATCCCTTTGACCATACGGATATCTGTTGTTTGAGAAAATGGGATATTGGCAGTTATTAAAACCAGTACTGTTAAGAGGGCAATTATTGTTTTCTTCATAATATATACCTCAATCACAGATCAGACTTTTCAATATAAAACATATGTATATGTTTTTCGAAAAATGAATAAAATA
This sequence comes from Anaerosinus sp., assembly GCA_029240055.1. GTDB lineage: Bacteria > Bacillota > Negativicutes > JARBTT01 > JARBTT01 > JARBTT01. The sequence continues at coordinate 9,035 of JARBTT010000090.1, read as the reverse complement.
ATACTAGAAAATATTGAATGTCGTAAAAACAACTTTGCCCGTGGTGACACGGATTCTGGTACTACCCTTAGTTAATAATCATACTTCAAAACTATATTTTGCCATAAAAAAACAGACCCCTATAAATTAGATTTAGGTCTAACTTATAGGGGTCTGTTTATATGAACAGATCATTTTGCATAATAATTTATTATTATATATACTTACACTTTTTTATTTTATGCCTTATCTCACATCAAATGTACTAAATATCTAAATTACGGACATTTTTTGCATGTTCTTCGATAAAGTTACGTCTAGGTTCAACCTTATCTCCCATCAATATCGAAAAAATACTATCTGCTTCCAAAGCATCTTCTAAATGCACTTGTAAAATCGTTCTACCTTCTGGGTTCATCGTCGTTTCCCATAGTTGTTCAGGATTCATTTCCCCAAGACCTTTGTAACGTTGCACACTAATACCATCACGGCCAATGCGATTTAATAAGGTATTCATTTCTGGATCACTATATAAATACCATTGTTCGCGGCCTTTCTTCACCAAATATAAAGGTGGTTGTGCGATATAAATACGACCAGCTTCGATCAATGGCTTCATATAACGATAGAAGAAAGTAAGTAACAATGTCCGAATATGTGCACCATCCACATCCGCATCAGTCATGATGATGATTTTACCATAACGGCTTTTCTCTAAATCAAATTCATCAGCAATACCATTACCAAAAGCGGTAATCATGGTTCTAATTTCATCGTTATTTAATATTTTATCTAAACGAGCCTTTTCTACATTTAAGATTTTACCACGTAGTGGTAAAATCGCTTGGAAACGACGATCGCGTCCCTGTTTTGCTGAACCACCAGCCGAATCACCTTCTACGAGGTATATTTCTGTTTGCATTGGATCTTTGATTGAACAATCAGCAAGTTTACCAGGCAAAGAGCTTATTTCAAGGGCATTTTTACGACGCGTTAATTCACGGGCTTTACGAGCTGCTTCTCTTGCTCTTGATGCCAATAAAGATTTTTCGATGATCTTTTTCGTAATGGCTGGATTTTCTCCGAAAAACTCTGTTAAGCCTTCGCTGACAATAGAATCCACGATACCACGGACTTCACTATTGCCTAATTTTGTTTTTGTTTGACCTTCAAATTGCGGTTCACGAATTTTTAAACTGATAACACAAGTTAAACCTTCGCGAATATCTTCACCAGTTAAATTATCCTCGGAAGATTTTAGAACATTTGCTTTGCGCGCAAAGTCATTGGCTGCACGCGTTAAAGCAATTTTAAAACCAGCTAAATGCGTACCGCCCTCTTCCGTATTGATATTATTAACGAAGCTATAGATATTTTCGGAATAACTTGTACTATACTGCATTGCAATTTCAACCACAGTCGTATCTTTTGTACCAGAAAAATAAATTGGCTCTGGATGAATCGTTTCTTTTGCACTATTTAAATGCTCGACAAACGAGCGAATTCCACCTTCAAAGTAAAACACTTCACTATGTTCATCGCGTTCGTCTGATAATGTAATGGTAATTCCTCTATTTAAGAAGGCAAGCTCTCTTAACCGATGTTTTAAAACATCAAAGCTATAGACAGTCTCTTCAAAAATTTCTGGATCGGGGCTAAAATGTACTTTTGTACCATTTTCCTCAGTTGTACCAATCACTTGAAGTGGACTTGATGTAATACCACGTTCAAATACAATTTTATGTACACTGCCATTTCTTTTAACTTCAACTTCAAGACAAGTACTTAAAGCATTTACAACTGATACCCCAACACCATGTAAACCACCAGATACTTTATACCCTTCGCCGCCGAATTTACCACCAGCATGAAGTATAGTAAGAACGACTTCAATCGCTGGTTTACCACTTTCATGCATATCAACTGGAATACCACGACCATTATCAACAACAGTAATACTATTATCATGATGAATCGTAACTTCAATATGACTGCAATAACCAGCTAAAGCTTCATCGATACTATTATCGATAACTTCATATACTAAATGATGTAAACCTTTACTAGATGTACTACCAATGTACATCCCTGGACGTTTACGGACAGCTTCTAAACCTTCTAATACCTGAATCTGACTTGCACCATAATCACCATGTACTGCGCTAACTTCTTCGTCATTTACCATATTTAGTATGGGTTTTTCTTCATTATTTTCCATATGAACCTCCTTGATTTATTGCCAATTTATCTTTACTCAAAATTTATGACTAGTCTTCATTATAAAATAAATTATCAGCTCGCTTTTTTAAAGTTAAAGAAGATATTGCTGATAAATAAACTTTTGATTTTGTAACAACAAAGGATTTTGGATCATTTTCTGATATATCAATAATAAAATTTTTATTTTTCATTTTTTTTATAAATTCACGATTTACGACAGATCGAAAACTCTTGTAATCATTGATTGATACAATATCGATCAGTGCCACGACAATATCAGATCCTAGATGTAGAAACATTAATATTTCCTCCTGAATTTAGCAATCGTTTTATTGATTAATTTTTCATTGACTTCATCATGTTTTGCTCCAGTAAATAACATCGTTAATGTCATTAAATTTATATTAACGTCGTTATCTTCACCTTTATCTAGCTTTAGATTACTTGCAAAAATACGAATTAAAGTAAGTTTAGCATCAATATATTCATCAGCAGTACATGATACATAACTATTTACTTCAGCATATGTTACCCAAGGAACTTCTAATAAAATTTTTCGAATTGCTGCATATCTTTCTTGTTTTAATTCAATTTTACAAACACTACAATATTGGCTTTCTTTTGGGCAAAGTGTATCACACTTTTCACATTTGTGCCATTCTTTCGCTTTTTTTAATTTATTAAAAGCTAGGTGCTTTTGATAAAGGTTTGCGATTTTATATTGTAGTTTTTCCTCTTCTACATTCTTTACAATTTGCTTGGCGCTATTAACCTCGTTTACATTAAGCTTTACTCTTCTAAGTTCTCGCGCAATATTGATGTCTTCCTCAGCCTGATCATCATCGATCGTTTTATTTTTAAAATGTTCCGTACGAAAACGGATATCTTTAATTAATGGTTCACCAACGAATTGATTTACCTTAAAAATAATATCGGCTTTCATCATGGATAAATGATGACACCACACAGAATTATTAACCGAAATAAATAAAACATTATATTCAACACTAAGCGGTGAAGATTGCGCAGCAATATCCTTACCAACAATTTTTTCCCAATTAAATATGGCTAATTGTGTCTTATAGTTTTGGTTGATACCTAAACTACTAACCATTTGGGGGAGTATTTCTTTTACCTGTTCCAAAAAAATCACTCCACTATTTTACCAGCTACAACATGATAATATTTTCCTATATTTTCTTTAGGAAAATAATTCATATCAGTCGCTGTAATAAACGTTTGAATTCTATCTCGAATAAATAATAATAACTGTTCACGCCTATTTGCATCAAGTTCACTCATCACATCATCTAATAACAAAACAGGGTATTCACCCGTTTCTGATTTAATAAATTCTAATTCAGCAAGTTTGAGAGCTAATACACCTGTGCGTTGTTGTCCTTGCGAACCAAAGGATCGTAAGTTTATATTATTCACTTTTAATATAATATCATCACGATGTGGCCCTACACTAGTATTCCCACGAATGATATCAATTTCACGAGATTCACTTAATTTATTATTATACCATGTATTTAAATCTTCTGGAACTATATTATCTTCTAAACCAGCAATTATATAACTAATTTCTAAGCTTTCTTTGTTTGTCGAAATTTTCCGATGCATCAAATTTGCAAGCATATTCAGTTTTTTGATTGCATCTAACCTTTTCATTACAAGGTCGCGCGCAATAACAGCTAATTGTGTATCCCAACTTTCCAGTAAATCTTTGCTACTTTTCCGTTCCTTAATTTTCTTTAGTAGCATATTTCGTTGGGCAACAATCCGATTATACTTACTAAGCTGCTTATAATAAATAGGACTGGCTTGAGAAATTTCAATATCGATAAACCGTCTTCTACCTGCTGGTGCACCTTTAATTAATGACAAATCTTCTGGAGAAAAAAGAACAACATTAATAACCCCAATTAAATCTTTTTGTTTTATTGGATGACCATTATATATAATTTCTTTATTTTTTTCTGTACTAAAATTAAAACTTAATTTATTTTCGACCATCATTCGATCAAAAACAAGATTTACCTTTGCTTTTGATTGTTCCCATTGAATTAAATCATTGTCAATATTGGTGCGATGGGAATGCCCCATCGCAGCGTAATAGATTGCTTCAATGATATTGGTTTTTCCTTGCGCATTTTGACCTAAAAATATATTCAAATTATGGGTGAACTCTAAGGATAAAGCATTATAATTTCTATAGTTATGTAAACTAATTTGCTTTACGCGCATCGTTTATTCACCTTGACTTTTAACAACTTTCCAGGTGCCAGTTCCCATAATTTCAACTACGTCCCCAGGATGTATTTTTTTTCTTCGCTCTGTTAGTAAAACACCATTTAATTTTATGATGTTATCATCTAGCATAAAACGAACTTGGCCACCTGAATCGACAATTCCAGCCCATTTTAATAGCTGATCAAGTTGGATCACATCACTATTGATTTCTATTGTTTCCATATTGTTTCTCCTTTTAAACTAGCATCAACTCGTACGCACTGGCGTAATAATATAGTTATAAGTATCATCATCACAAGGTCTGATACTAGCTGGACTAAGCGGTGTATTCAAAGAAAAATAAATTTTTTCACTATCGATATTTTTAAGAATATCTGTTACATATTTTGCATTAAAGGCGATATCAAGCTCTTTACCAGATAACGTAATATCTACAGATTCTTCAGCTTTACCAATATCAGGATTATTAGAAGTTATCATGACTGATTTTTCATTAAAAGATAAACGAATTACATTATAATCGCCAGAACGTGATATCAGGGAAACACGTTCGACTGCTGAAGAGAATGCGTCAGTATTTAGGATAATTTCCGTGGTAAAAGCTTCGGGAATAACGCGTTTATAATCAGGGAATTGTCCTTCAATTAGCCTCGATATTATGTAAACATTATCAAAGGTAAAACTGATTTGATTTCGCGTACAGTTAACGATGACATCGGAAGGAACTTCCGCGACCATAATACGAGCTAATTCCATTAGTATTTTTGAAGGAATAATAATTTTAATTTCACCATTGAATTCATCAAGATATTCTTTTTTGATTGCTAGTCTATGAGTATTTGTTGCAACCATCATAACATCACTGTTGGTAACTTCAAGTAATCCACCAGTAAATACAGGTCTAGCTTCATCTTGTGAACAAGCAAACACTGTTTTCTTTATTAATTCTCTAAAGACATTATCACGAATTTTGAACGTTGTATTACCATCTAGCGGATATAATACTGGGAATTCTGCTGCTGGTAAGCTTAATAAATTAAATTGTGCAGTATTTGATGTAATTTTTAGTGTATGATCTTCGCGACTTGTTACGATCTCCACCATTTCACCAGGTAATCTGCGAACAACTTCTTGAAAATAACGACCAGATAAGACAATAGCGCCTGGTTCATCAATTTGTGCATCTATCTTACAGCTAATACCAAGTTCGTAATCTGTTGCTTGTAATTCTAGTGTGTTGTCGAAAGCATTTAAATAAATACCAGATAATATGGGCATTTGCGGTTTACTTGATACCGCTTTTTGAACAATTTGTACAGCATGTACAAGTTGTTCTTTTTTACAGGAAAATTTCATTAAAAGTCCTCCTTGAGTATATTATGACTATTTTGCTTATATAATATAAAAAATAGTCGTATTAGTCGTAGGGGCTGTAGATATGTGGATAACTAAGAAATAAGCTTGTCGAAGAAAGTAAAAGTGTGTGAATAAAATGTAGATAAATATATAGTGAGTTATCCACATATTCACATAAAAATCTGTATAAAAAGTTACCCACAAAGAATATACAGCTAATGAGTTGACTTATAAACAGAGTTATACACTACATACTTTCAATTCTCTTGATAAGCTCTTTGATTGTATTATTTAATTTCATATCTTCATTGCGTTCGCGACTAATTTTATCATGCGCATGAATAACTGTTGTATGATCACGCCCACCAAACATTTCACCAATGCGTGGTAATGAAGTGTCAGTAAGTTCACGACATAAATACATCGCGATTTGACGAGGAAAAGATAGATTACGTGTTCTTTTCTTCGCTAAAAGCTCATCAATTCTAAGTTTAAAATAAGACGAGACAATTTCTTGAATCAGCTCTAACGTAATTTGCTTTGTTTTGCCTGTAGGAAAAATATCTTTTAAGGCTTCTGTTGCTAATTCATTACTAACAACTTGTTTAGTTAAAGAAGCATAAGCCATTACACGAATTAGTGCGCCTTCAAGTTCACGAATATTATTATCAATACGGCTAGCAATATACACCATTACATCATTGGGAACATTAAGATTTTCAAGTAAGGCCTTTTTACGCAAGATCGCAATACGGGTTTCAAGATCAGGCGCTTGAATATCAGTAATAAGACCCCATTCAAAACGGGAACGAAGCCGATCTTCTAGTGTTTGAATTTCGCGTGGAGGACGGTCGCTAGATATAATAATTTGTTTATTTGCTTCATGCAAAGTGTTGAATGTATGGAAAAATTCTTCTTGTGTATGTTCTTTTTTAGATAAAAATTGAATATCATCGACCAGTAAAACATCGATATTACGATATTTTTGTCGGAAACTTTCCGGATTACCATCACGAATAGAATTAATCAATTCATTTGTAAATTTTTCACTAGAAATATATAGCACACGAAGATTTGGATGATTTTTCAAAATACGATGCCCAATGGCATGCATCAAATGTGTTTTACCAAGGCCAACACCGCCGTACATAAAAAAAGGATTGTACACTTGCGCTGGAGATTCGGCTACAGCAAGCGAGGCAGCATGAGCAAAGCGGTTAGAATTACCAGTAACAAATGTTTCAAACACGTATTTTGGGTTTAAAGAAAGGGAATCCTCTAAAATAATCGAAGGATTAGTTTTCGCATCAATCAATCTTTGTTGTTGACCGGGAATGTCATCCTCGATCAATGAAGTTTGAATCGAGTTACTAAATTCTCTTCTTATTGGCTTGTTATTTTGGGGAATTTGTGTTTCTGGGACAGGGGTATCGGTATCAATCGCAAGATTTGTGATGATGACTGATAATTTTTTATTGGTAACTTCATAACCAGCATCGATGATAAAAGGAATATAACGAGACTCGATCCATTCTTTCATAAATTTCTTTGGCGTGCCAAGTTCAATAGTGGTATCTGTTAAAGAAATGGGAACGACTGGTTTTAACCAAGTATCACAAGTTAATTTCGATAGGGAAAGCTCTAATTTACTTAAAATTTGTTCCCAGGTTGCTTGTAATTGTATTGTATCCATAAGAAAATCCTTTCTAAAAAGAAAAATATAAACATAATTTATTAACATCTTCATAAATTATCCACAGTTTTATTCACAACTGTGAATATCTTTTTGAAATAAAAGTAAAAAAAGACGAAAAAAAATACAAAACCGGGAAAATATTATTCACCTAAAGTTTGTATTATCTATATCTGTCAGGTTACGCCCTTATGTTGATAAATGTGTGTATAAGTAGCGCTTTCTGTTAATAAGATTGGAGTTTATTCACAAAAATTCGAGTTTTGTGGATAAGTAACTAACTTTATATTATCAAAATGAGTGTAAGTTATCAACATGTTTTTATAGGATGCGTCACAATTTTACAATAAATATCCACAACGTTATACAATTATATTTAAGTAAACTGTGCAAAAATCTTGACACTAGAGCGTGGCTAGTCTATAATTTTTATAGTTAAAATTGATTATTTTGACCGAGAATGTTTTCGTATTATTGCAAGGAGGTGTTGTAGATATGAAACGTACTTATCAACCAAATACATTGTGGAAAAAAAGAACGCATGGCTTCCGTGAACGTATGAAGACCAAAGGTGGTCGTCTTGTTTTAAAAAGAAGACGTGCTAAAGGCAGAAGTAAATTGTCTGCTTAGTAGGTCACTCATGTGACCTATTTTTTCCATATAGCAGGATGGTTAAACAATGATGTATAAACTACCAAAGCAGAATATTCTGCGCAAAAACAAACAATTTCAGAGTGTTTATCGGTATGGTAAGTCATATGCTAATCGTATGATGGTTATTTATGTATTATCAAACAAGGATACTCAAAGAAAAGTTGGCTTTGCAGCAGGCAAGCGCCTGGGCAATGCTGTGGTTAGAAATCGAGTAAAAAGGCTTCTTCGTGAAACTTATCGACTTAATCAACATAAGTTGAAACTCGGTTTTGATTTACTCCTAGTTGGGCGTAAACCAATGGTTGATGTAAAATACAAAGTTGTCAGTAAGGCTTTTGGAGATTTATGCACTAAAGCTAGTATTTTGGATGAATAGGCGGCGATAGAATGAAAAAGATTTTTATTTTATTGATAAAATTTTATCGGGTATTTTTATCACCGTTAAAGCCGCCTACTTGTCGTTTTGTGCCAACTTGTTCTGAGTATGCACTAATTGCTTTTGAAAAATATGGGGTTTGGCGTGGTGCCTATATGACGTTTCGACGAGTTTTAAAGTGTCATCCGTTTCATCGAGGCGGCTATGACCCTGTGAAATAAATAATAGAGATAAATATGTTCGAGGATGTGAAATTTTAGTGGATTTTTTTACAAATCTATTTAATGCTTTAATTGGTTATTTACAGAGTTTCTTAACAATATTTTATAACCTAAGCGATGCTATTGGTTACGCCAATTATGGTGTAGCTATTATTTTAATGACAATCGTCATTAAAATGTTACTTTATCCATTAACCGTAAAACAAGTAAGATCAATGAAGGCGATGCAAGACATGCAGCCAGAATTAAAGAAAATACAAACCAAATATAAAGATAAACC
>JARBTT010000089.1 GCA_029240055.1 Anaerosinus sp. | reverse complement strand
TGAATAATACATGAAATTAAAAAATACCAAAGAATTGATTTTAGATGCACAAAAGAATGGTTATGCTGTTCCGGCATTTAATATTCATAACCTTGAAACCATTCAAACTGTTTTAGAAACATGTGAAAAATTAAAATCGCCGGTCATTTTGGCGGCAACTCCATCTACGGTTGATTATGCGAACAGAGAATATCTTATTGCAATTATGCAGCAAGCAATGGAAAAATTAACAATCCCGTTTGCGCTTCATCTCGATCATTTTGAAAATGTAGGAGATATCAAAGCAATCATTGCTGAAGGGTGCCGTTCTGTTATGATTGATGCATCAAAACATCCGCTTGAAGAAAATATTGCAATTGTAAAAGACATCGTTGAATTTGCACATGCTTGCGGGGCGACGGTAGAAGCAGAGCTTGGTAAACTTGGCGGACAGGAAGACAACATAAAGGTCGACGAAAAAGATGCTTTCTTTACTAATCCTGATGAAGCCGTAGAATTTGTGGAACGAACAGGGATAGATACATTAGCTGTGGCAATTGGAACAGCTCATGGTTTATATAAAAAAGAACCAAAACTGGATTTTGAACGTTTGAATAAAATTCGTCAGGTTATTGATATTCCATTGGTCTTACATGGTGCTTCCGGGGTTCCGTCCATGGCGGTACAAAAAGCGATTGATTTAGGTATTTGTAAAGTGAATATCGCTACAGAATTGAAAATTCCATTCTCTTCAGCAATAAAAGATTATTTTACGGAACATCCGGATGCTTCTGATCCAAGAAAATATTTAATCCCAGCAAAAGAAGCGATGGCAAAAGTTGTAGAAGAAAAAGTGAAAATGTGCAAGAGTGCTCAGCGAGGTTAACTATGATTACGGTACTTACAATGAATCCATCGATTGACCGCTCCTATGTGTTGGATGATTTTGTAATCGGAAAAGTTCAACGTGCCAAAAGTTTCATCGCAACAGCAGGAGGAAAGGGACTTAACGTTTCCAGAGTTGCTAATTGTCTCGGCGGAAAGGTCTGCTGCCTGGGGTTTATGGGTGGCTTTACCGGAGAATTTCTCAAAAAAGAAATTGAGGCAGAGGGGGTAATTGACTGCTTTACTCCAATTCATGGAACAACTAGAATTTGTATGAATTTTAGAGATCGTAATGGCGCATCGACCGAGGTGCTTGAAAACGGGCCGGAAATTATGCCAGAGGAAATTAACAAATTTGAAAAGGAATTACACAAGGTACTAAAGGATACAAAAATTTTAGCGGCTTCAGGTAGTTTGGCACAGGGGCTGCCAAAAGATTATTATGGAAAAATTGCGAAGATCTGCATGAAACAGAGCATAAAATTTATTTTGGATTCTTCCGGGGAAAACTTGCGCTTAGCCATCAAAGACAAGCCGTTTTTGATAAAACCAAACGAGGAAGAACTCGAATATATTACAGGCATTTCAATTAAAACGGATGAAGATGTATTTTTGGCTTCATCAAAGGTACTGGAAATGGGAGCTGAAAATGTTTGTGTATCGTTGGGGAAGCGAGGCATGATGTTAAATGGGAGTTTAGGAAGATTTATAGTAAATATTCCAACAGTAGAAGCCGTTAATACAGTTGGTTGTGGTGATTCTCTAGTTGCCGGCTTGGCATATGCATTGCATGAAGATTACAATATCATTGATATGCTGAAATTTGCAAATGGTTGTGGAATATCTAATGCATTGCATAAAGGCGTAGGTCAGATTGATCCCATACAGGTTGATAAATTTGCAAAGCAAGTAACCGTTATTCCCTATGTCAATATAAAATAGCGAATTAGCAGCTAAGCGTTCAGATATAAACCTTAGCTGTTGATTAGCAGACTAAAGAATAGAGTTGCTTTTCCAATAATTTCTATGAAAATATATGTAAACATGCTAAAATAATTCATTGTTTAAAAGGGTAAGCAATACGTATGTGATATCTACCTGATGAATTTATTGAAAAATTAGAAGAAAGGGAATATCGCGACTAATCAAATTTAGGAGGAAGATCAAGATGACGAATGAAGAGATTGAAATGATCACTGTTGAGATTATCGCTTATGCGGGAGATGCAAGATCAAAATATGTGGGAGCTTTAGCGGCAGCGAATGATGCAGATTATGCTAAGGCAGAAAAACTCATTCAAGAAGGTAATGAACTGATCACAGAAGCGCATAATACGCAGACCAAAATACTTCAAATGGAAGCATCAGGCGAAAACATAAAGGTAAACTTTTTAACAGTACATGCGCAGGATCATTTAATGACAGTGATGCTGCTAAGAGATCTTGTCAAAAATTTTATTAATTTATATAAAAAAGTAAATTAGTTCAATTTCATAAAATAGGGCGGGAGGGATTTTGCATGGAAAGATTAATTCATTTGATTGAAACGATGAAACCGATGTTTGAAAAAATTTCAAACAATCCTTATCTAAGAGCTATCAGAGATGGATTTGTCAGTTGTATCCCAGTGGTTTTATTTTCAAGTATGTTCATCTTGGTTGCATGTGTTCCAAATATATTCGGCTATGTTTGGCCTGACAATATTAGTCAGGTACTATGGAAAGCTTATAACTATTCCATGGGGATTTTGGCAGTGCTCATGGTGGCAACCATTGCAAAAAGCTTAACCGATAATTTTAATAATTTGTTACCGAAATTGAGACAAATCAATCCGGTATCTGTAATGATTGTTTCCATTTGTTGTTTCCTTTTATTAAGTGTTGAGTCCGTGAAAGGTGGATTTTCCAGTGAATACATGGGAACAAAAGGCTTGTTATCCGCATTTGTTGTAGCTTTTATCATACCTAATATCTATAAATTTTGTGTAAAAAACAATATTACCATCAAAATGCCAGATGAAGTGCCGCATAATATTTCCCAAACCTTTGCTGATTTAATTCCGTTAGCGGTATCGGTTTTACTCTTTTGGTTAGTTAGCATATTTTTTAAAGATCTTGCTGGAATGGTATTCAGTGCATGGATTTTGGAAGTATTTAAGCCGTTGTTTACGGCGGCAGATGGATACATTGGTCTGGCTATCATTTATGGTGCAATGGCAATGTTTTGGTTTATCGGTATTCATGGTCCTTCCATTGTCGAACCAGCAGTAACAGCAATCTATATTGCAAATATTGAAGCAAACTTAAAATTGTTTCAAGCTGGTGAACATGTAACGAATGTATTGACACATGGTACTTCTTACTTTGTCGCAACATTAGGTGGTACAGGTGCAACGTTAATGTTTGCAGTAATGTGTGCATTTATTGCAAAATCAAAACAGTTAAAAGCAGTTGGAAAGACTTCTGTTGTTCCAGTATTATTTGCTGTCAATGAACCAATTTTATTTGGTGCACCCATTGTATTAAATCCGGTATTCTTTGTTCCTTTTATCTGTGCACCCATCGTGAATGTTTGGTTATTTAAATTCTTTATTGAGAATTTAGGAATGAATGGTTTTGTCTATATTTTGCCATGGACAACTCCAGGGACAATCGGTTTGATATTAGGTACTGGTTTTGCAAAATTGTCATTTATTTTAGCTCCGTTATTATTGATTATTGATTTTGCAATTTATTATCCCTTCTTTAAAGTTTATGATAAGCAATTAGTAGCAAGAGAATTTGCCGATAACAGTGAAAGCGAAGAAGCAAATTTTCAAATGATGCAAATTCCAACTGTTGCGGCAAAGGAAGCGGTTGCACAAGTAGTTACTACTAAAAATACTGATAAACAGTTAACCGTGTTGGTGCTTTGTGCAAGTGGTGCAACAAGTAGTATGCTTGCAAAATCAATAGCTAAAGGGGCAAAGGAAAAAGGTATTAATCTGGATTCTATTGCCTTGGCATATGGTCAGCATAAAGAAAAAATTACTGATTTTGATTTGATTGTGTTGGCACCGCAAATGGCATCCATGTATGATGAATTAAAACGTGATTGCGATGCAAAAGGTGTAAAATCAGCTACAACTTCGGGTAAAGAATATGTCAAATTGACAAGAGAGTCTGAAGCTGCATTGAATTTTGCGTTAAAGTTAATTCATCAACATTAAAATAATAGAGATAAAAGGCGGTCAATAAAATGAAGCAATTTGCAGATGATTTTATATTTGGTGGTGCAACTGCGGCTTTTCAAGTAGAAGGTGCAACGAAGGAAGACGGCAGGGGACCGTGTTGTTGGGATGAATATATGAGCAGACCGGGCAGCCGTTTCAATGGTGATAAGGCAAGCGACTTTTATCATAAATACAAAGACGATCTTGAATTAGCAAATGAGTTTGGCATTAATGGTATTCGTATTTCTATCTCATGGAGCCGGATTATTCCAGATGGATCTGGCGAGGTAAATCATAAAGGAATTGATTTTTACAATCGGCTCATCGATGAATGTATTAAAAATGATGTAGAACCATTTGTTACGTTACATCATTTTGATACGCCGCTAGGGCTTTTTGAAAAAGGTGATTGGCTAAACAGGGATATAATTACACATTTTGTTAGATTTGCCAAAATATGTTTTGAACATTTTGGCGATCGCGTAAAAAAATGGGCTACTTTTAATGAACCTTGGTCGGTTGCACAAAATGGCTATATCATTGGAAATTTCCCCCCGAGTATTAAGTTTGATATTCCTAAAGCTGTCCAGACAATGCACAATATGATGGTTGCCCATGCTAAGACTATCAACTTGTACAAAAACATGAATTTGCCAGGGGAAATAGGTATCGTTCATACGCTGGAAGGCAAGTGCCCAATCAGCGATAAGCCAGAAGATAAACGGGCGGCTTATCTAGATGATACTATTGCCAATAAGTTTATGCTTGATGCGTGCTTTAAGGGAGAATACGGCAAAGATACGTGGGAAACGATACACGAAATACTCGAAAAGAATCATGGAACCTTTACTGTTTATGATGGGGATATGGATATTATCCAGGCTGCAGCCAAAGATATAGATTTTTTAGGAATGAATTATTATTCCAGTCATTTTTTGCAGGGCTATGATGGCGAAAGTAAAATGCATCATAATGGAACGGGGGAAAAAGGTACTAGTGTATTTGCATTGCAGGGTATAGGCGCACGGGTAAGCAATCCAAACGTTGAAACTACGGATTGGGACTGGCCGATTTATCCCCAAGGAATGTATGATATGCTGGTTAGAATCAAAAGAGACTATCCAAATTACAAAAAGATTTATATCGCAGAAAATGGCATGGGATATAAAGATGATTTTGTTGATGGAAAGATTGATGATACGCCGCGTATTGAATATATCAGGAAACATTTCACTTATATTTTGAAGGCAATTCAAGAAGGGGTGAATGTAAAAGGATATTATGTGTGGTCGCTGATGGATGTTTTGTCGTGGTCGAACGGCTATAACAAGCGCTATGGTCTATTTTATGTAGACTTTGAAACCCAAAAACGTTATCCGAAAAAAAGTGCATATTGGTTTAAGAAAATTGCCAAAACGAAGCGGCTGGTAAGTGTCGACGATGTAGAAATTTAATTTTTTTCACCAATGGACAGTCAGGATAATAAGGCAGTATTCGCGGTTAGAAAACTTGGCTAATCCATTAGTGTTTAAAATAGGAGACGGCTGGAAGGGTTGTAATATTGGAAACAAGGATAACAATATTACGATCCTAACAGGTGCTCAAAAAAATTATTTAGGAGGAAATAAAATGAGAAAACAGTTTCTTGTCTCTGCAGCAGTCGTAGGTGTTTTAAGTTTTTCCAGTGTTGCTTTGGCGGCCCAGGCAAATCCATTTACCAGTGTACCAAAAGATCATTGGGCGTATTCGGCAGTTGAAAAGTTAGTACATGCTGGTTTAGTTGATGGTTATGGTGATACAGATTTCCGCGGTGAAAAAGCGATTAGTCGTTATGAAATGGCAGAATTGGTTGCGAAAGCGATGGCGAATGTTGACAAAGCAGATGATGCAAATAAGGCAGCACTAGATCGTTTGTCAAAAGAATATTCTGATGAACTCAAGAATATGGGAGTTCGCCTAACAAACGTAGAAAATAGGATGTCTTCTTTTAAATGGTATGGCGATGCTCGTATGCGCTACCAAAAAAATTTTAACAGTGATATAACAGAAAATTCAAAATACGGCAACTCTAGCCGCATTCAAGAAAGAGTACGACTTGGATTTTATGGCGAAATTGCGGAAAATATATCCGTAAATGGACGCCTTAAAATGGAAAATACAAGTCATAACAATGATGGCTGGGGAACAAAAAATGACGACAGCGGTCAACATAACAGTGCATATCTTGATTTACTCAGTTTAGATTGGAAAAACAAAGATACAAAAGTTTCTGTTGGTCGCCAAGCCGTATCCCTTGGACAGGGAATTATTTGGAATGATAATCCAATTGATGGTATCTATGTAAGTGAAAAAGTTGGCAAAGCAACTGTATCTGCAGGCTGGGGTGACTTAACTGCTGAAAACTGGAAAGACAAAACCATGGATGCATTTTTAGCAAACATTAGTGTTCCCATTGGCAGTAAGACAACTTTTACAACGGCTATGTTAAAAACAAATGGTGGTGGCAATAATACGGTTAGTACAATGAGGGATAACTATGGCGATGGTACTTGGAAATCACCATTTTCATTAGAACAATATTCTGTAGGATTTAATAGTCAATTATCACCAAAAGTAAATTTCTTGGTGGAAGGTGTTACGAATAAAGCAGATGTCCCGGATAATGCCCAGAAAAATGGCTGGTGGAGCAGATTAACCTATGGTAATCAACAATGGAGTACTGCAAATACATATAATGTTTACTTAGATTATGTACACTTAGGAAATTATGCTGTAGATTCTACTGGTTGGGGGCATATATTAAATACTGCAGGTGGTAATGGATATGGTAATGATGGTGAAAAAGGTTTTGGTATTGGAGTAAGCTATATGCTTGCAGCAAATACAAATCTTGATGTTAATTACTACAAACTGAAAGCGTACGATTCGGCAGTATCTGGGTTTGATAAATACAAAGATGCGTACAATGTAGCGTTAAATTTTAGCTTTTAAGATAAGGGAGATTTTACAATGATAAGCGGACAAAAAAAGAAACCTGTTGATAAACGCGTTTTGATAGACAGCGGCCAGGCTAACCTATAGATGCGTTAAGAACAAGTCCCTTATCAAACAATATTCTCGATAGATTTCGTAAATCCTCTTGCCCAAGGCAGGCGGATTTATGAAAATAAAATAGTAGATGATATTTTGAATAAATAAATGAGGTGAAGATATGCAAAAAAATAAATTAGCTTCTCTTGTATTCACTGCATTAATGGCAGGCACAATCATATTTGGTGCACCGAATGCAGAAGCTGCTATTCATGTAAATCCAATCGATGGTATTCGTCCTGATTTCATCAAGGGTGCAGATATATCAATAGTAAAGGAAATCGAATTAAAAGGTGGTAAATTCTACGATCAAGGCGTAGAAAAAGACTGCTTAGATATTTTACAACAACATGGTATCAACTGGGTACGCCTTAGAATCTGGAATAATCCTATCGTAAATGGTGTAGAAGTAGGCGGCGGCAATACCGATGAAGCAAAAGCATTGGAAATTGCGGCACGTGCCAAAGCAAAAGGCATGAAAGTACTCATTGACTTCCACTACAGTGATTTTTGGGCTGATCCAGGTAAACAAAATAAACCGGCAGCATGGGCAAATCATAATGCAAAACAACTCGAAAAAGATGTATATGACTACACTAGCAAGGTGATGAAAGCTTTTGCAGCCAAAGGTATTGAACCAGATATGGTGCAAATCGGTAACGAACTTAACAACGGGATGTTATGGCCAGAAGGTAAAACGACAAGTCCAGAAGGTTATAAAAATCTTGCCAATATGATTCGTCAAGGATTGAAAGCTGTTCGTGATAATGATCCAGACAAAAGTGTCAAACTTATGGTTCATTTGGCAAATGGTGGCGACAATAGTCTATATCGCAGTTTCTTCGATTCCTTGATTTTAGAAAATAAGGTAAACGATTTTGATGTGATTGGACTTTCTTACTATCCATTCTGGCATGGCAAAATGGAACAACTCGAAAATAATATGAACGATGTTAGTGCTCGTTATAATAAAGATGTTGCTGTTGTAGAAACAGCACTAGGCTTTACAAATGATGGCTTCGATTCTCAGAAAAACGTCTATGGTCCAAACGAAGAACGGCTTGGCGGTTATAAGAGCAGTGTACAAGGTCAGGCAACCGGACTTAGAAATATCATGGAAGCAGTAAGCAAAGTAAATAATAAACGTGGTATTGGTGTGTTCTACTGGGAGCCAGATTGGATTCCAACACCAGGGGTTGGCTGGAAACAGGGGGAAGGCAATGAATGGGAAAACCTTGCAATGTTTGATTTTAAAGGCAATGCATTAGAATCTCTTGATGTATTCAACCTTGTATCTGACCGAAATAATCAATTCGTACAAGCGACGATTAAAGAATTAGAACCAGCAGCTGTTACTGGTAATATTGGCATACCAACAGAGCTGCCAAAAGGAATCAGTGCTGTTTATACCGATGATTCGGTAAAAGAACTTCCTGTTTCTTGGGATAATGCAGCACCAATTTATGATGCGGTAGGTAACTATAGAGTCAGTGGTACAGTTCTTGGCACAGAGCAAAAAGCAATTGCTAAAATCAATATTATTAATAAAGTCAATCTTATTAAAAATGGTAACTTTGAGACTGGTAACTTGAGTCAATGGACAATCAAAGGTGATGTTAGTACAGTTAATAATGCAAATTCCGCTGGAGATGTCCGCGATAAGAGTGCAATGCACTACTGGGCTGATAAACCCTTCGCTTTTACCGCAACGCAGACGATTACCGGAGTAAGGAATGGTAAATATACGCTGTCAGTATGGACACAAGGCGGCGGTGGTGAAAAAGCGATACACTTGTTTGCTAGTGACTATGGTGGTAGCAAAATGACAGCTGCAATTACTAATGATGGCTGGAACAAATGGCATCAATGGACGATTAAGGATATTAATGTTACGAATGGGCAAATAACAATTGGCCTCGATAATCAGGCAAATGCAGGAAACTGGGGTTCATTTGATGATGTGGAACTGTATGTTCAAGATTAACCAAAGTATTGTAGAAAATATTTGAGTTGCTAACTCATGTGCCGGCTGCCACGCCGGCTTTTTCAATAGCATGAAGGAGACATCTTTTAAAAAGGATTATATTCTCAAGTGTTGGGAACGTAATAGGAGGAAATTATGATGAATTTTCAAACATGTGAAGCAACGTTTAAAAAACTATTTCAAAAAACAGAGTATAGAATTTTTTTTGCGCCAGGAAGAATTAATCTGATTGGCGAGCATACGGATTACAATGGCGGTCATGTCTTTCCTTGTGCCATTACTTTTGGAACTTATGGGATTGCCCAAAAAAATGATGACAATATCCTTCGTGTGTATTCAATGAACTTTCCAGAAAAAGGAGTTTCTGAGTTTTCGTTGAAAGAATTAGAGTATACCAAAGAGCATGAGTGGGCGAACTATCCGAAAGGAGTGATTCGCTATTTGATCGAAGATGGTTATGAGATTACTGCGGGGATGAATATTTTATTTTATGGAAATATCCCCAATGGAGCAGGTCTTTCCTCTTCGGCTTCGCTTGAATTAGTAACAGGTGTATTAGCAGCAGGTTTATTCGATTTAGCCATTGATCGAATTGACCTAGTAAAAATAGGTAAAAGAGTTGAAAATAACTTCATCGGTGTAAATAGTGGTATTATGGATCAATTTGCCATAGGAATGGGGAAAGCCAATCGGGGAATTTTATTGGATTGCCAAACCTTGCAGTATTCTTATGCCCCTATTATTTTAAAAAATCATAATATTATCATTATGAATACCAATAAACGTCGTGAACTTGCAGACTCTAACTATAACGAGCGAAGAAGTCAATGTGAGGCTGCGCTTATCGCATTGCAAAAAAAACTTCACATCCATTCTCTTGGAGAACTATCGGAAGGAACATTTGAGGAATATAAGGAAATGATCCATAGTGATGTTTTAATAAAGCGTGCAAAACATGCAGTGTATGAAAATTCGCGCACGATAAAAGCGCTAGAGGCATTAAAGCAGGGAAACTTATTAGGGTTTGGCGTATTAATGAACCAATCTCATATTTCTTTGCGGGATGATTATGAAGTGACAGGCAAAGAACT
>JARBTT010000088.1 GCA_029240055.1 Anaerosinus sp. | reverse complement strand
AGTATGAGGTGGATATCGATACTTTGCGTGGAGCAAATGAAAATCTAACTGATTTGATTCATCCGGGAGATAAATTGCTGATTTTACCCCAAAAAGGAGTGTTATACACCGTAACGGAAGGGGATACGTTGTGGCGAATTGCCAAATTGTTTGATGTAGAAGTCAAAAATATCTTAGCTGAAAATGAAAAAACGGAAAGTTTTTTAAAGGTTGGTGAAAAGTTATTTATTCCTGGTGGTAAACCAAGAAATATTGAACCGGCAAATCTACCGGTATCAAGGCAAATTTCCACGCAGTTTGCCTTGCCGAGTGTAGGTGAAGTAAGTTCGCCGTTTGGGGTAAGATGGGGACATATGCATGAAGGAATCGATATTGCCAATGACTTTGGAACACCTGTAAAAGCTGCCTTGCCCGGTAAGGTTACCTATGCTGGCTGGCTTGGTGGTTATGGCTATGCGATTATGCTAGAGCATCGGGAGGGCTATTCGACGCTTTACGGGCATTTGCAGAGCATTGGTGTGGAAAAAGGTAGTTTTGTAAATCGTGGACAAAAGATTGGTGAAATGGGTAGTACCGGTAATTCAACAGGCCCACACGTTCATTTTGAAGTTCGTCATGATGGCGTGCTTATCAATCCGGCAAAAGTGTTGCCATAGAGTCGTATAGTTTCCCCCAGATTGGAAATACTAAAATAAGTTGATTTTCAATCTGGGGGGTTTTTATGAAAATATATTATCATTGTGAAATGTGCGGAATAGATATTGCGGTCCTCGATGTGGAACATGTCGATGAAGTAAAATTAGGCTTTAACTGCTTGACGAGTGACGAACGGAAGGATATAATTGAGGTGGACGATTTAAGAAATACGATGCATGTAAAATCATTGTGTGATGACTGTGCCGAACGTCTGGGGTTAAACCGAGAAGAATCTAGGATTCATTAAGGAATATAATCGTATTGATTCTCATATAAATAATAGGGCTTTAGCTTTAGCTAAAGCCCCTTTTCGCATGGGTGAGGTGTAAAGATGGAAAAATTTTTCGACGTGTTAATGACAGATCCAACAATTACGAAGGTGATGGACTGTTTTGGATTAGAAAATGAGCAAAGTTTGATTTATGGTTTATCTGGATCGCAAAAAGCTACAGTCATAGCAGCAAGTTATGAAAAGCATCCACGGACGACCGTTATTATTACGAGTAATACGGAAGCAATGGAACTACTCAAATCTGATTTAACGATGTTATTACCTGAGGTAGCAGTATTAGAACTTCCCGCGCTGGATATGGTAACCTTTTCAGCCGTCGCAAAGAGTATTGAACTTGCAGCTAGACGGATGGATGTCTTAGGGCGATTGATTCGTAAAGAAAAGATTATAGTACTTGCGACAACGGCAGCGGCGATTCAAAAAGGAATCTCCAGAAGAGAATTTGAACGTTCTAGCTTAGGCATCGCTATGGGCATGGTGATAGAGCGAGATGAAATCTTAGAAAAATTAGTACAACTTGGTTACGAACGCGTAGAACAAGTAGATAGTTTGGGAAAATTTAGTGCGCGTGGCGGTATTATCGATGTTTTTCCAATAAATCGGCAAGTACCAATTCGTATTGAGTTTTTTGATAATGAAGTTGATTCTCTACGTGAGTTTGATATCACATCGCAACGGTCCATAAAAAATATTGTGAGCGTTGATATTTTACCACTTGGTCAAATGGATAGTGATGGCAAGCCGGCTATGTTTTTATCTTATCTAGAACAAACGGCAACGGTTATTTTTGATGAACCAACAAGAATTCGTGAGCAGATTACTACACTGGCCAAAGAAAATCCTGAGCTAAAAAAACGGATGTTTAATTGGTCGGATATGATCGCATTGGCGAAGGTCAAAAACGTAGTCTATTTATCACTGCTATTACAAAAGCCTCCGTATGCAGAGCCAAGTGAAATTATTAGTATTGCAGCAAAAGCAATTGCACCTTTTCATAAACAAATGGATATCTTGGCGAGTGAAATAAATGGCTGGCTGGAACATAAGGTTCGTACGGTCATATTTATGACAAGTGAACAAAAGGTGTCGGCGATGCAGGAATTATTAAAAGAACATCATATTAGCTCTACGTTTGAGCCAACGATCAAGGAGTTTGTTGATGGTCTTGTCCTCATTACAATCGGCACATTGGCGAATGGTTTTGAGCTGCCACAAGCACAGTTAGTAGTGATTACAGAGAAAGATATATTTGGCAGGCAAAAAAAGAAAGCCTTACCGCGCGTGGCCAAGTCAGAGAAAATTGCTTATTTTAGAGATATCAATATCGGTGATTATGTGGTGCATGTGAACCATGGTATTGGTAAATATATTGGTGTAGAAACATTAGATGTAGGTGGTATCCATCGTGATTATTTGCATATCCGTTACGGTGGTGATGATAAATTATTTGTACCTACGGACCAAGTGCATTTATTGCAAAAATATATTGGTTCAGAAGGGGACATTCCTCGGTTGCATAAAATGGGTGGCAGCGAGTGGAGTAAAGCGAAAGCGAAGGCAAAGGCCTCAGTTGCTGATATTGCTAAAGAACTAATTAAGCTTTACGCGGAACGGCAAGTAGAGATAGGCTATGCGTTTGAGCCAGATACCCCATGGCAAAAAGAATTTGAGGATGCGTTTGCCTTTGAAGAAACGCCTGACCAATTATCGGCGATTGCCGAGATTAAGACAGATATGGAACGACCGCGCCCGATGGATCGTTTACTATGTGGCGATGTTGGATTTGGAAAGACAGAAGTGGCAATACGAGCTGCTTTTAAAGCGGTAATGAGTGGCAAACAAGTTGCAGTACTCGTACCGACAACTGTGCTCGCACAACAACATTATCAAACGTTTAAAAATCGCTTTGCCGGCTTTGGCCCAACGGTTGATGTAATCTGCCGTTTTAGGACAGCCAAGCAGCAAAAACAAACCTTAGAAAAGGTGAAAACGGGACAGGTTGATGTTCTAATTGGTACGCATAGCATACTAAATGCCAATACTGTACAGTTTAAAGATTTAGGTCTATTAGTCGTTGACGAAGAACAACGATTTGGTGTAACGCAAAAAGAAAAAATTAAAAAAATAAGTTGTGATATTGATGTGCTGACGTTAAGTGCGACGCCGATTCCAAGAACGCTTCATATGTCACTTGTCGGTGCACGGGATATGAGCATTATTGAAACGCCGCCCGAGGAACGTTTTCCTGTGCAAACCTATGTGGTAGAAAACAATGATGAAATTATTCGCGATGCAATCAAAAGAGAGCTAAAGCGTGGCGGACAGGTTTATTTTGTTTATAATCGTGTGGAAACGATTGATAAAATGAGTGCACATTTAGCACAGATGATGCCAGACGCAAAAATACAAACTGGGCATGGGCAAATGCCAGAAGAGTTGTTAGAACAGGTGATGTTAGATTTCTATGAAGGAAAAGATGATATCTTAGTGGCGACCAGCATTATTGAAAATGGTTTAGATGTTGCCAATGCCAATACGATCATCGTCTATGATTCGGATCGTTTTGGGCTATCACAGCTTTATCAAATGCGTGGTCGTGTTGGGCGTTCTAATCATATGGCTTTTGCATATTTTACTTATCAGGCGGATAAAGTATTAACAGAAGTTGCGGAAAAACGTTTGCAAGCGATTAAAGAATTTGCTGAACTGGGCGCAGGATTTAAAATTGCGATGCGCGATTTAGAGATTCGTGGCGCGGGGAATTTGCTCGGTGCACAACAACATGGTCACATTGCGAGTGTTGGTTTCGAAATGTATTGCCGTTTGCTTGAAGAGGCTGTACAGAGCCTAAAGAGCGGTGAAAAAAAATTGTTGCCGATAGAACCGTTGTTAGAACTTACCGTAGAAGCATATTTACCGGGTGACTATATTGAAGATGCCATGCATAAAATAGAAATATATCAACGGATTGCTGCGGTTCGTAATAAAGAGCACCTACAGGAACTTTTAGATGAACTGATTGATCGTTTTGGTGAACCACCACAAGCCGTAATGAATTTATTAGGTGTTGCCCGTATCAAAAATTTAGCGCGTAATTTAGGGATACAATCTATTATTCAGCGTTCAGCAAAAGTGGAAATCATTTTTAGTGATCGACCAAATGTTGAAGTTGAAGGAATCATAAAGTTAAAAGATTTATTAGGCGGATTTGTCAAAGTAATAGCTGGACCACCAGAAATTATTCATTTAAAATTGACTCCAAACTATGCGAAAAAAGTGTTGGGCTTTATAACAAAATCTTTGATGATTTTAGCTTTACAAGATGTGAAAAAGTAGTTTTATCCCCTGTAGTTGATGAATAAATTTCAATAAGTAGATATATACTATTATTGGAATCAGATGTCAGAAACTGTAGAAAAGGGGGGATACAATTGAAAGCAACAGGGATAGTTAGAAGAATTGATGATTTAGGTAGGGTTGTTATTCCAAAGGAAATTCGTCGGACGCTGAGGATTAGAGAGGGCGATCCATTAGAAATTTATGTTGACCGTGATGGAGAGGTCATATTGAAAAAATATTCGCCAGTCAGTGAGCTGGGGGATTTTGCAAAAGAGTACTGTGATTCTTTGTATGAAACGATTGGTAATATCGTATTAATTGCTGACCGTGATACTATGGTAGCTGTTGCCGGTGCCGCCAAAAAAGAATTTTTAAATAAGCCACTGGGTGCAATCGTAGAAAAAATCATGGAAGAACGTAAAGCGGTACTTATTAATAATCCAAGTGAAATCAAAAATGGTCATGCTTGTCCGATTGAAATTGAAGAAGATGAAGAGGAATCTTATAAGTTTACTGCGGAGGTTATTGCACCAATTATCGTGGAAGGGGATGCCATTGGCGCTGTCATTCTTTGTGCTAGACAGCCAAACGTCCAGATGGGTGATACCGAGATAAAACTTGCGGAAACAGCGGCAAGTTTTCTAGCCAAACAGATGTCGCAGTAGGATTTGTCTTGTGAAAAGAAAGCGAAGGGGTTGTTGCAAAATAATTTGTAACAACCTCTTTGTTATCGTAGGAAGGAGGAGCGTATGCTTGAAAATAAATTTTTAAAGGGCGCATTGATTTTAACAATTGCTGGTGTTATCGTAAAAGTCATCGGCTCGGTAAATCGCATTATTTTATCGCGATTACTTGGTGGCGAAGGGATCGGACTTTATCAAATGGCCTATCCAATCTACCAATTGGCACTCAGTGTCTCATCCGCGGGCATTCCCGTGGCGATTTCGATTTTGGTAGCAGAAAAATTGGCTTTGTCAGATCATCGAGGCGCGTGGCGAATTTTTCAGATATCACTAAATGTGATGATCGTGACAGGACTTTTTTTTAGTTTATTGCTGTATTTTGGTGCAGGCTGGCTCATTGAGAATCATATTGTGCGTGATGCTAGATCCTATTATGCGATTGTTGCCTTGGCACCAGCCATTTTCTTTGTGACAATTTTATCAAGTTATCGTGGATTTTTTCAAGGCATGCAAAGTATGACACCAACGGCGTCATCACAAATCGTTGAACAATTGTTTCGAGTGATTACCATGATTGTTCTCGCTGTGGTATTATTACCTTATGGTCTCTCTTATGCGGCAGCGGGAGCGAGTTTTGGCGCTGCTCCTGGAGCTGCTATTGGCGTCATGGTATTATTTTATTACTACTGGAAATATCGAAAAGAGAATCAATACAAAATCACCTTGCAAGAGAAAACGAGTAAGCAGGAAAGTAGTTTTTCGATTATTAAACGTATTATTAAGCTAGCGTTACCAGTATCAATTGCCAATCTTATGCTGCCGCTGACCGCCAATATTGATTTATTGATCGTACCAGTACGTCTAGAAGTTGCCGGTTACACTGTAGAGATGGCGACGGAGTTATTTGGCTATTTGACTGGTATGGCCGTGGCTTTGGTCAATTTGCCGACAATTCTTACAGCGTCGCTTGCTGCAAGTTTAGTGCCCGCGATTTCAGAGGCATATACGCTGAAAAATCAACAAGCAATTTATCAGAGGACAAAAACTGCATTTCGCATTGCCAATTTATTGGTTATTCCTAGCTTTATGGGACTCTTTTTACTCGCGGTTCCGATTTCTCAGCTTTTATATGCCACACCGAATGCTGGTACTTGTATCGCGATCTTATCTTTTGGTATAATCTTACTCGGTATCGGGCAAGTTACAACGGGAATTTTACAAGGACTTGGGCATACGACGATACCACTCATTAATATGATCATTGCCGCTTTGGCAAAAGTAGTGTTAAGCTATTGGTTAACGGCAATTCCTACATTGGGGATCAAAGGTGCGGCTTGGGCGACTAACGCAGATTTTGGCATAGCAGCAATGTTAAATTTGATTTTTGTTTATCGGTATGTTGGGGTTGGGATCAATTTGAAAGATACGCTGAAAGTTATTGTGTCGACGGTACTTATGGGGATTGTTGTGCTAATTAGTTATGATTTTGTTATGCTACATAGTTTTGCGAATACGTTGGCTACGTTGGTAGCTATAGCCACGGGAAGTATTACTTACGTGTTATTATTAATCATGACAAAAAGTATTACAAAACGTGATATTGAAAACATACCGAAAGTTGGTAAAAAAATAAGTAGTCTATTATAGATGTTGAAATGGATGAAAGAATAAAGGAGTATTCGTTATGGGAGAAATTACAGTTGTTGGACTTGGGCCGGGTTCGCTCGGCTTTATTACTTTAGAAACATGGGACAAGCTTGCTGGGGAGGACACGCTGCTGCTTAGAACAGCGAAACATCCGACCGTAGAAGAAATGAAAAAGCGCAATGTTACTTTTACTTCTTACGATCACATTTATGATACGAAAGCAACGTTTGAAGAGGTTTATCAAACCATTGCTCAAGATGTCGTGAGTAGAGCAAAACAGGGGGACAATATCGTGTATGCAGTACCGGGAAGTCCACTGGTTGCTGAAAAAACAGTTATGTTAATTCGTGATATTGCAAGCACTGAACATATAACTGTGCGTATTTTGCCCGGAATGAGTTTTATTGAGATTCTTTATGTAAGACTAGGAATCGATCCTATTAATGGCTTAACGGTCATTGATAGTGAAGATATCGAGTCCTTACCAAAGGACATGCCAACGGCGATTGTAGTGACACAGGTATATAATCAACAGGTGGCCTCAAATGCGAAACTTAGTTTGATGGAAGCCTATCCCGATGATTTTCAGGTTATGCTATTGCGCAATCTTGGCCTGCCTGATGAAGAAATTAGGGCAATACCGCTTTACGAGCTTGATAGACAGCCGAACATCGATCACTTAACTAGTGTGTATATTCCAGCTTTTATACATCAGCAGCAAGCGTTTGAACTCGCGCCAATCGTAGACGTAATGCAGCGATTACGTTCGCCTGGTGGTTGCGTCTGGGATATTGAACAAACCCATAAATCGTTACGTCGTTATATTGTTGAGGAAGTATATGAAGTGCTGGAAGCCATTGATCTTGAAGATCCGGAACTTCTTTGTGAAGAATTGGGTGATTTATTACTACAAATTGTATTTCATGCACGGATGGCAGAAGAAACTTGTGAATTTACGATGCAGGACGTTATTGATACCGTAACTGAAAAAATGATTCGCCGTCATCCACATGTATTTGGTGATGTTTCTGTACGTGATGCTGGTGAGGTTGTCCTGAATTGGGATGCCATAAAGAAAGAAGAAAAAGGCGATCAACGTAAATCTATTCTAGACGGCGTACCAAAAGATTTACCAAGTTTAATGAAAGCTTATAAATTACAACATAAAGCTGCGAAAGTCGGGTTTGATTGGGATAATATTGCGCCAGTTTGGGATAAAATAAATGAAGAGATTGCCGAATTGAAAAAAGCGATAAAAGAAAATGATCAATCAGAGATTGAAGCCGAATTTGGTGATGTATTGTTTTCGATTGTCAACTTATCGCGATTCTTAAATGTTGATGCAGAAGTTAGCTTAAATATGACTAATAATAAGTTCATTCGTCGGTTTTCTTATATAGAAAACAATGTAAAAGAAAAGGGGAAAGAGTGGAAAAAAGTCACTTTAAAAGAGCTAAATCAGTACTGGGATGAGTCAAAAGTTTTATATTTATAGGAATATCGCGAAATTTTGGCAATTTTTTTTCCAAATAAAGAGGAATAAATCAAGTAATAGCGAATTAAGCTATTCGTAATCATTTCAAAAGGAGGCTAATTTTGTGAATAAAACTGAATTAGTAGCTAGCGTAGCTGAAAAGGCTGGCTTAACAAAAAAAGATGCTGAGAAAGCGGTAAATGCATTATTTGCAAGTGTTGAAGAAGCATTAGTGGCAAATGATAAAGTGCAAGTAATTGGGTTTGGTACTTTTGAAGTAAAAGAACGCGAAGCAAGAAAAGGTCGCAACCCACAAACTGGCGCAGAAATTACAATTCCTGCATCTAAAAATCCTGTATTCAAAGCAGGTAAAGGTCTTAAAGACGCTGTTAATATGTAATAAAAACGAAACCAGGTGTAACCGCCTGGTTTTTGTTTTATCTTGATTTAAAAACCGCTTGTTCAAATTATCGTGGAAGTAGAGAGATTTTGATGGCTAAAAAAATGAAAATTATGGTTGTAGGAACGTTATCTTTTGTTAGTATGGTGATTATTTTTACTTTTTTATTTATCAACTTACTCCAACATACTTGTATGGATAACGATACGATGAGCTCTGGCATATCACAAGGTTCCGTAGCTTTTGGGGGACTGGTATTCGGTGATATGATGTCAGTATTGGTCATGCTTGTATTTATGAGCGGCCTTATTTATTTTATAGCAAAATAATGATATTATAAAAGCAGGTAAGGAAGGATAGGAGTGTTTTTATGATTCAATGTCAAAAATGTAATAAAAGTATTCCTGAGGAAAAGGGACTTGTAAATACAAATACACAAACCAATGAAAAAATGGTCATATGTGAAGCGTGCTTTAAAGAATATATGGGCGTTGATTATAAGACATTTCAAGTGCGAAAAGAAAATGCGAAGCAAGGCTGCTTAGCGACGGTGGTTTGTCTATTTGTTACAGTTTACGCATTTATGGAGTATGGAGTATTATATGGTGTTGTTGGTTTAATCGCCACTGGGTTGATCTATTATTTTTCAGCTAAAATTAAGTAATGATGGAGGACAAAATGCAACACAAGATATTGGTCGTTGATGATGAACAATCGATTCGTGAACTTATAACGTTTAATCTTGAAAAGGCTGGGTTTCAAGTCCTTTGCGCGGAAGATGGGTTAGAAGCATTAAGTTTAGTGCAGGCTAAAGTTGATTTGGTTATACTTGATTTGATGTTGCCGGAAATTGATGGACTAGAAGTTTGCCGACGTTTGAAAAGCGAACAACAAACAGCAGGTATTCCCGTGATTATGCTAACGGCAAAAGATGAAGAAATCGATAAAATTTTAGGCTTAGAGTTAGGGGCAGATGATTATTTGACCAAACCCTTTAGTCCGCGGGAATTGGTCGCTCGAATTAAAGCAGTACTACGTCGTAGTTCAAAAGAAATTTCATCAATTGGACAGCTTAGTATTGGTGATCTAAAGATGAATTTTAATAGCTATGAAGTATTTTTGGGCAAAGAAAGTTTAGAGTTAACGCCAAAAGAGTATGAACTATTAAAATTATTTTTGACCAACATTGGTAAAGCATATTCTAGAGAACAATTGCTTGATCAAATTTGGGGTTATGAATACTATGGTGATACGCGAACGGTGGATGTGCATATCAGACATTTGCGGGCGAAGCTAAGCGGAGATCCTAAAGTAAGTGATGCCATTGAAACAATTCGTGGGGTAGGGTATCGTTTTACGAATATTAAATAGCGTAGTTGATGAGGGAGTTTTCATGAATCATACAATGAAAAAGGTCGCCGTTATCACGGGCGGGACATCAGGAATCGGGCTGGCAAGTGCCAAATTATTTTTAGAGCAGGGTTATCGGGTGGTTTTAATTGGCCGTACCTTGGAAAAAGGTCGGGCGGCATTGGAAGCTCTTAATGCAGATCATGCACTGGCAATATATGTGCAAGGCAATATTGCACATATAAAAGAATGTAAGCAGATGATTACGGAAATCATTGCGCAATTTGGACAAATTGATGTACTCGTCAATGCAGCGGGAATTTATTTTGAAAAAGCACTGCTTGATATGACGGAAGAAGCTTATGAACAAATCATGGATGTGAATGTGAAAGGTACCTATTTCATGTGTCAACAGGTTATAGAATATCTACAAAAAAGTCCAGCTGGCGCAATTGTTAACGTATCTTCTGATGCAGGGCTGAATGGAAATTTTCTCTGCTCAGCGTATTGC
>JARBTT010000087.1 GCA_029240055.1 Anaerosinus sp. | reverse complement strand
AATGGTGATCGTAGCGATCGTGATTATTTTAAAGAAGCAAAAAGTGGAAAAGTATTTTTTACTGATGCATATATTTCAGCAACAACAAAAGCACTTTGTGTAACTGTATCTGTGCCAATTTTAGGTGCAGATGGCAGTATTGTTGGGGTAATCGCCTCAGATGTAAGCATGAAATCTTTGTGGGATATTACCGATGCAAATGTGATTGGTAAAACAGGGTACATTGATGTTGTTGATAATAAAGGGACAATTATTGCTCATCCTAATAAAGAAAAAGTATTAGCTAAAGAAAGTTTCAGCCAATATGAATATGTAAGCAAAGTCATTAACGGTCAAAATGGCTCTGTTGATGCAAACTCTACGATTGGTAATCAAAGCTTAATTTCCTATGTGCCGGTTGAAAAATATAAGTGGGGTGTCATTGCTTATGAGCCAACCATGGAGGTCTATGCGCCTGTCATTAATAACGGTATCGTTATGGCTGTTATTGTGCTTTTATCTATTTTAATCAGTGGTTTTGTTGCCTTACGGTTAGCAAATAGTATTGTCAACCCAATTACAACGTTAATTGAGGGAGCGCAAAAGATATCCAAAGGCGATTTATCAAGTAAAATCAATGTGAATGGCGCTCTAGAAATCAATAAGCTTGCGCAAGAGTTTAACCTTATGATTGATCATCTTCGCAGTTTAATTATGAAAACTACGGAAGCATCAGAAACTGTTTCAGCAGCTTCACAGCAGCTTGCCGCATCGATTGATGCAGTAGGTCAAGCTACGCAGGAAGTTTCTGCGACAGTGCAGAAGGTAGCGGATGGGACGAATGAGCAAGTTCGATTATCAGAGCATTCTGTTCAAGTAATTCATGGTATGATTGCGTACATTGATAATGCCGCTAATGCCGCTGAAGGCGCAGTAAAGGTTACTGCTGATAGTAAGGAAACGGCCCATCAAGGCACGAAACAATCTGAAGATGCGATTGCTAGAATTGGTAATGTTCAGCAAGGGGTAAATGATAGTGCCGAAGTCATTAATCTTTTAGGAGAAAAATCAAGGCAAATTGGCAATATTATTGATGCCATTACAGGTCTTGCTGGTCAGACCAATTTATTGGCCTTGAATGCCGCTATTGAGGCAGCTAGAGCTGGTGAGCATGGTCGTGGCTTTGCAGTAGTAGCTGAGGAAGTGGGGAAACTGGCTGAACAATCAGAACAAGCAGCCAGAGAAATTGCTGAAATTATCAGTTCTATTCGTCAAGAAACCTTAACGGCAGTGGAATCAATGAATAAGGGAAGAAAAAATGTCGATGAAGGTGTCGTTGCAGTAGAAAAAGCAGGTGCTTCATTTCACGATATTTACAGCGCGATTACTGCGGCTAGTGAGCAGGTCAACAGTATTCTTGGCATTACCCATAAACAGAAGGAAAGTAGCTATAGTATGCAAGATTCTGTAGAAAAAATTGCTAACTTTGCCAAAGTAAATGCTGATGGAGCAGAAAAAGTAGCCGCTGCGAGTGAAGAACAAAACACAGCTGTTCAAGAAATTAAATCGGCTGCGGATGATTTGGCTAAAATGGCAGTTGAATTGAGAATGGAAATAAGCAAGTTTTCAGTTTAATTTAAAGTACTTATGCGTGAATAAAATTTATTGTTCAATACTAGCTAAAGGTTATGAAATTTAGCTAGTATTGAACATTTTTGTATGTTATAGATGACCAATTGACAAGAACAAGAAGACGTGATAACATAACTCTTGAAATAAATGATTTTTATTTCACCATACAAATAAATAATCATAATGAGACAGGTGCCCGTAAGGGCTTAATAGGGAAATCGGTTGAATGCCGGTGCGGTCCCGCCACTGTAATAGGGAGCAAATCCAAGGAATACCACTGGAGAGTTTTACCTCTGGGAAGGTTTGGAGTAGCGATGATCTAAAGCCAGGAGAACTGCCTGTTAAAAAGTCACCGTTATGTACCTGCGAGCGATGGGGATGGGGATTTACATAGATATACAAGTTAATATCTAGATAAGCCTTTTTTGCTATGCAGACAAGGCTTATTTTTTGTAGTGATATCTATATAGTGAAAATAGTAGGAGGAAATTGGATGAGATATGTAGTATGTAGTATTTTAGTTGTTGTAGTTGCAATTTCGGCAATATTTATAACAGGGAATGCAAATGCTCATAAAAAAGCAATTGTAGTTGTTAGCTTTGGAACAACTTTTGATGATGCTAGAACAGAATGTATTGAAAGTGTTGAAAATAAAATCAAAGCAGCTTTCCCAGATTATGAAGTGCGTCGCGCTTTTACTTCAAGAATTGTCATAAAAAGATTAGATGAACGTGGTATTTATACGGATACATTAGAAGTAGTCTTGGACAAATTGAAAGCGGAAGGGTATACAGACATTGTTATCCAATCTACTCATTTGACCCCAGGAGAAGAGTATGATAAAAAAATTATTGCTCCTGTTAAAGAATATGAGGCATCTTTCAAAAGTATAAAAATTGGTAGACCTATTTTCATGAATGATGGTTCAGATAAAACAACCGATGATTTTTCTGTAGCGATGAAAGCTTTACAAACGCAACTTCCAGCATTAAAAGAAGGGCAAGAAGTTGTATTTATGGGACATGGCTCCCCACATCAACATAATCCAGCTTATCAAGCACTGCAAGAAAAATTTGATGCAGCTGCATTACCTGTAACGATTGGTGTCGTTGAAGAGACCGATCATCCTAATTTCGAGGATGTTGTAGCTCGGTTAGCAGCAAAACAATCCGTAAAATCTATTATATTGATGCCACTTATGTTGGTTGCTGGTGACCATGCCAATAACGACATGGCTGGTAATCAAGATGATTCTTGGAAAAATTCCTTAGAAAGTAAAGGGTATCAAGTGGATACTTATCTCCATGGGTTAGGTGAAAATAAAGCAATACAAGATGTTTATGTACAACATGTAAAAGACGCCATTGCGGGGAAAAGTGTAAAATAAATCATTAGAATCGAACGTTTCAATAAGAATTGGAGATCATGCTCAAGGATTTTAACCTGTTAGTTTTCCTACAAAACGCAAAAAAGATAGAAAAATAACAGGTAAAATTGATTTTATATAGTATTTAATAAGAAGAAGTAATGAAACTATTACGCGGTTTGCTTATGCTCGGTGGCATGGCAAGCGTGCTACTGGCTATTTTGCAGTAATTTAAATCATAGTTTTAAACAAATTAGGAGGAAATTATGTCGGGTATATTTTATGGTATTGGTGTAGGTCCAGGAGATCCAGAATTATTAACATTGAAAGCAGTTAATGTGATACGCGAGGTCGATGTTATCATCGCACCTAAAACGGAAAAAAAAGAAGATAGTTTAGCTCTTTCTATTGCTAGACCGTATCTAAAAGATAATGTAGAAATAGTGAAGCAAGTTTTTCCAATGGTTGTTAAGTTTGAACAGTCCCCAGAAGCTTGGGAAAGTAATAAAAATGAAATTTTAGCACTTTTGCAAGCTGGTAAAAAAGTAGCGTTTTTAACCTTGGGCGATCCTATGTTTTATAGTACTTATATTTATGTGTTTAGATTACTCGAAAACTGTGGTTATGAAATTGAAACAATTCCCGGTGTGCCAGCGTTTTGTGCCATTGGTAGTAAATTGGGCTATCCATTGGTAGAAGGTAACGATATTTTAAGTATTATTCCAGCAACGGCGACGCAAGAAAAAATTAAAGAAGTGATCGCTGTGACAGATAATGTTGTGATGATGAAAGTTTATAAAAATTTCCCGGAAATTGTCGATGTATTAACCGAGAATAAACTTACAGATAAAGCTGTTATGATTAGTAGATGTGGTTTGCCAGATGAAATGATCATTCGTGATTTAGAACCTGCCAAAGAGCAGAAAGTAAATTATCTTTCCACGATCTTAGCACGTCGTAGATAGTAATTTATCAGAGGAATACAAAATGTTAAAATTTAAAAATAAAAATTTATGTATGGCGATTGCGCTTGTTAGCTGTTTTCTTATGGTAGTTGGTTGTTCTAAAGGTACAAAAGAAAATAGTTCAGTGGATATGCAGGGATATCTTACGGTTACAGATGATTTAAATAGAATAGTAACTTTAGCGGAAAAGCCAGAGAGAATCATTGTTTTATCGCCCTCTTTTTTAGAACCATTGAATGCTGTAGATGCGAAAATTATTGCTAGACCTAGTTCGAAAAATGTTGTGCCAGAGTTTGCCCGGCATCTTGAAGAAGTTGGCGCAGTATACAATATTAATATTGAAAAAGTGATTTCTCTTCAACCGGATTTAGTTATAGCCTATGAAGGTATGCATGACAAGTTTCTGCCGATTCTAGAAACTAATAAAATTCCTGTCATTGTAGTAAAAATGAAAACCTATGACGATGTGCTTGATAAAATTAAGTTGTTTGCTGATATTACTGGAGAAAAGCAAAAAGGTGAAGATCTAGCGAGATCGATGCGTGATAAAGTGCAAGTAATTATCAAGAATATGCCGAAAGATCATAAAAAAATAGCAATTCTTCATAGTACAGCAAAGAGTGTGACCGTAGAGTTAGAGGGGAGCATTGCTGGAACAACAGCAAAAATACTTGGTTTTGATAACATTGCTGCTAACAGTAATGCCTTGGAAAAAGATCCAGATTATACACCTTATAGTTTAGAAAAATTGGTAGAAAGCGATCCAGATATCATTTTTGTTGTAACGATGGGGAGTATGGAAGAAATAAAAAAACGCATGATGGCTGATGTGGAAAGTAATCCTGCTTGGAGTTCTTTAAATGCGATAAAAAATAAAAAAGTTTACTTTTTGCCACAAGAATTATTTTTATTAAATCCGGGACTGAAATATCCTGAAGCGGTAGAAACAATGGCAAAATTGGTATATCCAGAGGTATTTGATCATGCAAAATGATGTATTTGTTCATGAAAATGAAAATAGTAAATTTGGCATGAATATGGGGAGATGGCGAATGCTAGTTTTAATAGTATTTGCCATTTTGGCTATTTTAGGCTGTGGCGTTAGTTTATTAAAAGGGTCGGTAAATATTAGTTATACTGATATTTGGCAGATTTTAATAAAAAATGGAACAAGTGCTAAAGATCAAATCATTTTAAATATCCGTTTGCCACGCACTTTGGTTGCTGCTTTCGTAGGAATGAATTTATCTCTGTCTGGGGCGATTTTGCAGGCAGTAATGAAAAATCCTTTAGCTGATCCTCATATTATTGGCATTTCTTCTGGTGCTGGTTTGGCTGGTGTTATTATTATGATTTTATATCCGGCGATGGAATATTTGATTACTCCTGTGGCTTTCTTAGGGGCTATGGGAGCGGCAATTTGTATTTATATTTTAGCTTGGAAAGGTGGAATTCGCCCTGTTCGGATTATTTTAGCTGGGGTTGCAGTTTCAGCTTTTCTCGGTTCAGGGATTTCGTCACTAATGATTTTTTATAGTGATCGTGTGCATGGCGCACTCATGTGGATGGTTGGTGGGCTTGCAGCACGTAGCTGGCCACATGTTGATATTATTTTACCTTATGCCGTTATTGGGATGATACTGGCCTTTTTGGGTGCAAAACATTTGAATATTTTGCAGTTGGGGGATGAAATCGCTAGAGGTCTAGGCTTGCATGTTGAAATGACCCGTATTGCAATGACAGCTGTTGCGGCATTATTAGCGGCGAGTGCTGTTAGTGTTGTCGGGTTACTGGGGTTTGTGGGGCTTATTGTGCCACATGCTGCCCGTCTTATGATTGGATCTGATTATCGTTTTTTATTGCCTGCTTCGGCACTTTTGGGAGTTGCGGTTGTTACTTTTAGTGACACTTTTGCACGAGTTGTATTTTCACCAATTGAATTACCAGTAGGGGTTATTATGGCCTTTATTGGAGCGCCATTCTTTCTCTTTTTGTTAAGGAGGGAGCTATAATGGGCATTATTTCAACAAAAAATATAACGGTTATATTAAATCATAAAGAAATACTAAAAGATATCAGTATGTCTATTGCTGAGGGGAAACGTACAGTTATTCTTGGACCAAATGGTTCAGGAAAAAGTACTTTATTAAAAGCTTTAGCTGGTCTTCTAAAATGTAGTGCGGGTAGTATTTATTTTGATAAGCAAGAACTTCAGCGTGTATCAAAGCATCAATTAGCAAAGCAAATGGCAATCTTACCACAGGGGGCGGAAGCGCCGAAGGATTTAACTGTTAGCGATTTGGTCGATTATGGGCGTTTCCCTCATCGTAAATGGTGGGGTAAAGCTCCAAAAGATGACAAAGAATGTGTCATTTGGGCGCTAAAACAAACGGGGATGGATCAATTCAAGAATCGCTTGGTTAGCACCTTATCTGGTGGGGAGCGCCAACGCGCTTGGATTGCAATGGCACTGGCACAAAAACCAAAAGTTTTATTATTAGATGAACCTACTACCTATTTAGATATTGCACATCAGTTAGAGGTTATGAATATTGTATCAAAGTTAAATTATGATAGTGGTATTTCGGTTGTGATGGTGCTGCACGATATTAATCATGCCATGCAATTTGCCGATGAAATTGTCATTTTAAAAGATGGGGAAGTCTTTGCGAAAGGCGAACCAGAAAAAGTAATTACAGTTGATCTATTAGAAAAAGTATTTGGCGTAAGTGCAGATGTTTTTATCAATCGTGAGGGTAGAACAATACTAGTGCCGACGACTTTTTCAAAGCCAAAATAAACCAAGGAGTTATTGCAGAATAAAGCAATAGCTCCTTAGTTTATTTCTACTATTATATGTAGTCTATATAGGGGAAAAAGTTAGTGCAATTTTGAAAATCATTATCATTTATCTTGACAAAAATGAGTACGTATTATATTATAAATCCATAACAATGATAATGAAAATCATAATCATTGTTATGGATTTATAATTTATGAGTATGATTGGAGGAACAGAGATGACATTAAATGATGTGAAACCAGGTACTACTGTGAGAATAGAAGGACTGGAAAATTCAAATATAAAATCTCGTCTTATGAGTATGGGGTTAATTAAGGGAACGTCAGTAAAAGTATTGCGTTCAGCGCCGATGGGGGATCCAATGGCGATATCGGTACGTTCGTATAATTTAGCAGTACGTGTAGCGGATGCAAAAAAAATTACGGTGAGTGCAATATAATTTAATTTTAAAATTTTGAGGAGCTGATGGATAATGGCAACACTTTCCGTGGCGTTAACAGGTAACCCGAATACAGGGAAAACAACAATATTTAATGCTTTAACAGGGGCGAGACAAAAAATTGGTAACTGGCCAGGGGTAACTGTAGATAAAAAAGTTGGTTATATAAATCACAATGATCGTGCGATTTCCGTGATTGATTTACCAGGTACTTATAGTATTAATGCGCGCTCTGCTGAAGAGCAAATCGTAATTGATTATTTGTTGAATGAAAAACCAGAAGTAGTGGTAAATGTATTAGATGCTTCCAATTTAGAACGTAATTTATTTTTAACGTTACAATTACTTGAATATGGGATTCCAGTTATTCTTGATTTGAATATGATGGATGATGCCCAAAAACGTGGATTAAAGATTAACGTCAAAGAATTAGAAAATCAGGTTGGAATGCCAGTGGTAGAAACCATTGCAAAAGATGGTAAAAGCATAAAAAAATTAATGGATGTTTTTACTGAGAAAACATTAGAGAATTATAGAGTAAGCCCTTTGATTGAAGCGCACATTGCAAAAACCAAAGAAATAAATAATAGTAGTAGTAGTAAAGAAGAGATAGAAGAAGAAGTGATTACACTTCGGTATGCACTTATTGATAGTATTGTGGCAAAAGTTGTGAAAAGAAGTGGCGCGAGTACTTCTCTAACTGAAAAGATTGATCATGTCTTTGCCAATGGATTTTTAGCTTTACCAATTATTTTAGCAATCATTTATGGTGTTTTTGAAATTACATTTACTTGGATAGGACAGCCAATGGCGGATTTTATTAAGGATTTCATTGGTGATACTTTAACCCCTTGGGCTACTGATGCATTGGCATCTTTAGAGGTTGCGGATTGGCTACAATCGTTGATTGTCGATGGAGTTATTCCTGGCGTTGGCGGTATATTGACTTTTGTGCCACTCATTTTCACCTTGTTTTTCTGTCTAAGCTTCTTGGATGGTACAGGGTATATGGCACGTGTTGCGTTTATCATGGATCCTGTTATGCGTCGTACCGGTCTTACAGGTAAAGGGGTAATGCCTCTTATTATGGGCTTTGGCTGCGCTGTTCCAGCGATTATGGGTGCAAGGGCGTTGGACTCTGAAAAGGATAGAAGAATCGCAATGCTCGTTACTCCGTTCTTGACTTGCGGGGCAAAACTTCCTGTTATGGCATTGTTTGCGGCTTTATTTTTCCCAGATGATGCAACGAATGTGGTGTTTTCTATTTATGTTGCTGGTGTTATTGTGGCGATTGTTATGGCAAAAGTTCTTAATTCTACTACTTTTAAAAGTGAGGAAAGCACTTTCTTATTAGAATTACCAACGTATAGATTCCCTGATATGAAAACAGTCTTTTTCGAAACTTGGGATAAGGGAAAAGGTTTCTTAGTCAAAGCTGGTACTATTATTTTTGCGATGTCGATCGTTATTTGGTTCTTGAGTAATTACAATTTCAGTGGGCAAGTTGAAATGGAAGAAAGCTTCTTAGCATCGATTGGTGCAGTTGTAGCGAATATATTTACGTTCCATGGTTTTGCTACTTGGGAAGCAGGTGCGGCTGTTATTACGGGTATTTTGGCGAAAGAAGCAATCGTATCTACAATGGGTGTTCTATATGGGATTGCAGACATCGCGGATGACGCAGCGCAAGCGGCACAGCAAATGCAATCAACTATTGGTACTTCATTTTCAGCACTTTCCGCGTACTCTTTTATGATATTTATCGCATTGTATACGCCATGTATGACTGCGCTTGGGACGATTAAAAAAGAGTTTTCTTCTTGGAAATGGACGCTGTTTTCTGCAAGTTATACCTTTGTTGTTGCTTGGGTAGTTTCACTTGTAGTGTATCAAGTTGGTAAATTATTAGGGTTTGGTGCTTGAGTAACACAATTTAAATAAAACTAATCTTTTTATGGGAGAAACAACATAAAAAGATTAGTCTTTCGAATATGGATGGCGTAAAGGAGAGGTTTATTATGACGACAGGTTTTATTTCAACAGTGGTTATTGCCATTGTGATTGGTTTTGTTTTTATGTTAGGAATGAGAAAAATCATTAGAAAATTTACGAAAGGCGAAAGCGATTGTTGCTCTACAGGAGGCGGTTGTGGTGGTTGTAGCGGTCAGTGTTCAGCAAAAGTAAAAAGTTAAAAATATTCCTATATAGAAACTTTCTAGTAAAGGTGAAGTTATGAATGATTTACTTTTAGCAGGAGATTTACATGAGATCGTAGATGCCTTTAGTACAACGTTAGATGCTAAAAGTGCGTACACTTGTGGACACTCAGAGAGAGTTGCCGAGATATCTTTAGCAATTGCAAAGGTGTTAGTTTTACCCGAAAGTGAGCAAATGCGAATCCATATTGGTGCGCATCTCCATGATATTGGTAAAATCGGTATTCCTGATTGTATTTTAAACAAACCAGGAAAATTAAATGATATCGAATATGAAATGATGAAGACTCACCCTACGATTGGTTATCATATTGTGAGTAAAATAAGAGTGTTAAAACCAATGGCCGATATTGTTCGGCATCATCACGAGCGTATGGATGGAAAAGGTTATCCAGATGGATTAAAGAGTGACGAAATTTCCTTGGCTTCGCGAATTGTTGCGATTGCAGATACGTTTGATGCGATGACAAGTCAGCGTGCATATCGTAAAAAGCTAAGCATAGCTGAGGCGATTGCAGAGCTAAAACATCATCGAGGCACGCAATTCGATGCGGCTATTATTGACGTTGTTATTGATAATAAAATATTGGAAAAATTTGATTTTTGATTAGAAAACTATTACAAAATATGTGTGATAGTTTTCTTTTGTTTATCAAACTGAAATGTATTTGTGATAGGAAAGCATTTATCGTAGAAACAATCTGTTATATAATGAATAAAGTAAAAAAATCAGAGTTAGGAGATTCTTGTATGAAGAAATGGTTAGTAGTTTATTCAAGTAATACTGGTAATACAAAACAAGTGGCAGAAGCGATGGTTGAAGAGTTAGCCGACCAAGCTGTTATAAAGGACATAAAAGAAAAACCTAGT
This sequence comes from Anaerosinus sp., assembly GCA_029240055.1. Classification (GTDB taxonomy): domain Bacteria; phylum Bacillota; class Negativicutes; order JARBTT01; family JARBTT01; genus JARBTT01. The sequence goes on along the minus strand of JARBTT010000087.1, from coordinate 146 downwards.
ATCGGTGAATTTGATATCATCGTGATTGGCTTTTGGGTAACGCGGGGTGCCCCAGACCCGTTCTCAAAAGAGTTTTTAGCAAGTGTCAAACATAAGCAAGTTGTTTTATTTCAAACATTAGGTGCAGATCCTATTAGTGAGCATGC